>CALWCO010000014.1 GCA_944376455.1 uncultured Clostridia bacterium | reverse complement strand
TTTGCATTTCCGTACACCGCAAGATTTGTTTGAAGAAAATCTTATCAAGTGTTGCACTTAGTTTGACAATTCATCTGCGTGAAATTTTCAAAAAAAGAGGAATTACTTTTTGTCGTTCTCGACTTTGGTGTATCCCTTTTTGGGCTTGCCGCGGAACCAGTCGTAGCCGTATTTGGTGAAGAGGTAAGCGCCGACGCCGACAGCGATGACGACGACAATGAATATGACGGCGGGAATCGGTATCTCCGCGCCCTTGACGTCCTCCCACATCATATTGATGCGGTTGTTGGCGTCGTCTTCGAAGAACTGCATGACGGCGCAACGGGTCACCACGTCATAGGAGGGGTACTGTGCGCCCAGCATGCCGTTTTTCTCGCTTGCGTACGCATAGAAGGTATAATCCTCGGAGGCAGGGTCTTCGCCGAAGAAGTAGCCGAGGTCATATTCCATGACTTCCCCGTCGTCGATGAGCTGTTGCAGCTCTTCGCCTTCTTCTGTGACTTCATAGCTGTCCAGCACCCAGCCCTCATAGATTTCGTCGCCAGCAAGGACGGAGGTGTAGCCGATATAGTCCATATTCATCATGACGTAATCGGGGCGGGAGATGAAGTCGAGGAATTTTTCGGCGAGGGAGACGTTGCCGCCCTTGGGGATGACCCAGCCGTCGAACCAGATGTTGGAAACGTAGTCGGGGACGGCGTAAGCGAGAGTGGAGCCGTCCTCTTCGCCCGCTTCATAGATGCCGTAAGCGGCGTCTCCGCTCCAGCAGAAGTTGATGTCGATCTTGCCCGTGACCATATCGTTTTTGCCCGAATCGACCTCGAAACCGTAGATATTCTTTTTGACGTCGCGCAGGTATACGCGGGCCTTTTCGACGGTTTCTTCATCGGTGCGGTTCATGATTTCGGTGATTTCGGCGTTATAGACCTCGGCATCGATCGCGCCGCTCTCGTACTGCTCCGCCAGTGCGGCGAGTTCGTCCTCATACACGCAGGCGAGGGCATAGAAATAGGTGTCGCGCACGGAGTCTTTGAGCGTGGATTTTTTGTAATACTTTTCGTTTTCGAGCACACTCCAGGACTGCACGTCCTCGGCGATGGTGTCGCTCGCTTCGGGGTTATACATGAATCCCATCGTGCCCCACATATAGCCGACGGCGTATTTGTCCCAGCCGTTTTCCTCGAAAATATTGCGGATGTAAGGGGAGACGTTCTGTGCATAGAGGCTGTTCGTGCGGAAATCTTCCGTGAACGGCTCGCACATATTTTCCCTGATCATCTTCATGATCATATAATCGGAGGGACAGACGAGGTCATAACTGCCCTCGTTGATCTTGAGTTCGTTGTACATATTCTCGTTTGTGCCGAACGTCGAATATTCCACCTCGCAGTCATATTCTTCCTCGAAGGCGGCGATCAGGTCGATGTAGCCGTATTCTTCGTCCTCCTCATTGCAGATGTAGTCCTCCCAGTTATAGATGCGGAGCACTTCTTTGGTTTCGGTTTGCGCGCAGGAAGCGAAGAGCAGACAGGAGGAGAGGGCGACGACGGTTGCGCCCATAAGGGCGAGGAATTTTTGAATCTTACGCATTTTTATTCCTGTCCTCCTTGTTTTGATTGGACGAGCTGACGATCGCAACCACGATGAGGATGATCATGACGAGGAAGACGATGGCGGACAGCGCGCGGATGAGGGGCAGGTCGCTCTTGGACTCGTTCTTGACCGCGTTGTAGACATAGGTCGAGATGGTGTCAAAGGTGGCGGGCTTGGTGAAGGACGTTACGATGTAATCGTCGAGCGAGAGGGTAACGGAGAGCATGAAACCCGACAAAATGCCCGAGGCGATCTGCGGAATGACGACTTTGAAGAGCGCCTGTGTGGGCGACGCGCCGAGGTCGAGAGCTGCTTCATAGAGGTGATTGTCCATTTGTTTGAGCTTGGGCAGCACCGATATGATGACAAAGGGGGTGCAGAGCACCAGATGTCCCACGAGCAGGGAAAAATAGGTCCTCTGCAGACTGACGGCCGCAAAGAGAATGGCGAGGGAGAGGGCGGTGACGATCTCCGCATTGACGACGGGAATCTGGTTTGCGCCCTGCAGGACGGCCGAAACTTTTTTCTTGCTGTAAAAAATACCGATGGCGCCCGCCGTGCCGAGCACGGTGGCGAGGGCGGCGGCGACCAGCGCGAGGACGACCGTGTTCAGGAGAATGCCCATGACCCGTTCGCTTTGGAAGAGTTCCGCATACCATACGAGACTGAAAGAGCCTTCCTCCCCGATGATGCGCGCCGAAGAAAAGGAAGTGATGACGAGCAGGAGAATGGGCGCGTAGATGAGCAGGAGAATGAGAAGGAGATAGACGGCGGAAATGCCGTTTTTGATTTTTTGTTTGTTCTTTACCATAAGTTTGCACCTCTTGCGGAAGATTCGTCGGAGTTCTGCTTGAACCCGCCGCTCACCAGCATGGTGATGAAGATGATGACGAGCAGGATGATGGAGATGAGCGAACCCATGTGCATATCGTCATACGTGGAGAAGTATTCTTCGATCATCTTGCCGAGAATGGTGATGTTGGAATTGCCGAGCGTTTCGCTGACGACATAGTTGGTCATGGACGGCATGAATACCATCGTGATGCCGGAGAGGATGCCCGGCATGGAGAGGGGAAGGGTCACGTGCAGGAAGGTGTGAACGGGCCCCGCACCGAGGTCGTTCGCCGCCTCTAAAAGGCTGTTGTCCATCTTTTGCAGGGAGTTGTAAAGGGGCAGGATCATGAAGGGCAGGAAATCGTACACCATGCCGATGATCGTATTTACATAATCGTAATTGCCGAGGAACCCGATGATGTTGAGCAGTTCGCGGAGCGCTGTGATGCGCAAAACGAAGTTGAGCCACATGGGCACGATGAAGAGAAGAAGCAGGACATACGTCCTTTTCCAGCCGCTGCGCGCCAGGATATACGCCACGGGATAGGCAATGACGAGGCAGAAGAAAGTCGTGATGAAGGCGATGGTCAGGCTGACGCCCAGCGTCTGCAGCTTGGAGGTGCTGGAGAAGAAGTTGAGGAAGTTGGAAAACGAGAAATAGAGATTGCCCGCTTCATCCTCGCCCGTGAAGGCATAAAGCAGGATGAGGAACATGGGGATGACGACAAACAGCACGAGAAAAGCCGCATAGGGTATGCAGAGCTGTTTGCGGGAAAAACGGAGTCCTGTCATTTTTATTTCGCCTCCGTCTTTTTCAGCGTCAGTTTGATCTTTTCTTTGGGGATGATCAGGCTGACGTGGTCGTTTTCGTTCCAAAGATCTTCGCTGTCGAGCACGTAATCCTCTTCGTTTTCCGTGCGGACGATGTAGCGATAGTGGTCGCCCTTGTAGATGAGGGAGATGATGTTGCCCTCGGCGCCGCCCTCTTCGCGGTCGTCGCTCATGCGGATGTCGCCCAGGCCGACTTCGACGGTGACGGGTACGTCCGTGAGGTCGATCTTTTCGCTCTTGGCGGTGATGAGATAATCTTCCTCGTCGAGATGGGAGCCGGGATAGAGTTGAGTGACGTCGCACTCGAATTCGCCGTCGCCGAATTCGACGGTGTTCTTCTTGGTGATCGTGCCGTCAAAGCGGTTGACGGTGAACTCCTTTTTCATGACGTGGATTTCGTCGGGCGCGATGGCAATGCCGATGCGCTCGCCGACTTCCTTTTTCTGTGTGCTTTGGATCTCGATTTCGGCTTTGCCGATCTCCGCCAGGATCTGGTAGTGGATGCCCTTGAATACCACGCTGGTGATTGTCGCCTGCAACATACCCTGTTCGGGTGCGACCATGCGCACGTCCTCGGGGCGGACGACGACGTCGACGGGTTCGTCCTTTTCAAAGCCCTTGTCCACGCAGTCGAACATTTTGCCGAGGAAACGCACCTTGCCGTCGGCGGGCATGATGCCGTTATAGATGTTGCTCTCGCCGATGAAGTCGGCGACAAAGGCGTTTTTGGGCTCGTTATAAATGTCCGCGGGCGTGCCGATCTGCTGAATGACGCCGTCCGCCATGACCACGACGGTGTCGGACATGGTCAGTGCTTCTTCCTGGTCGTGCGTAACATAGATAAAGGTAATGCCCAGTTTTTTGTGCATGGCTTTGAGCTCGAGCTGCATTTCCTTGCGCATTTTGAGGTCGAGTGCGCCGAGCGGCTCGTCGAGGAGCAGGATCTCGGGCTCGTTGACGATGGCGCGGGCGATGGCGATGCGCTGTTGCTGTCCGCCCGAAAGGGTGGAAATGGAACGCTTTTCAAAGCCCTCGAGATCGACGATTTCCAGAGCTTTTTTGACCTTTTCGGCGATTTCCGCCTTGCTCAGATGCTCTTCCTTGGTGTAAGTTTCGCCGTCCTTGTTGCGGTATGTATTGGTGACTTTTTTGAGCTTCAGACCGAACGCGATGTTTTCGAATACGTTCAGATGGGGGAAGAGGGCATACCGCTGGAATACGGTATTGACGGGGCGTTTGTTGGGGGGCAGATCGCTGATGTCCTTGCCGTTTAAGAGCACCTTGCCGCTCGTGGGCATTTCAAACCCCGCGATCATGCGCAGGGTGGTCGTCTTGCCGCAACCCGACGGGCCGAGCAGGGTGATGAATTCGCCCTTTTTGACGTACAGACTGACGTTCTCGATGACGACGGTGTCGTCATATTTTTTGGTAACGTCGATGAGTTCGATGATCTTGTTTTTGACCTTTTCTTCCATTTTTTCGGTACTCCTTTTCTCCTTGAAAAAATCAATGAAATATACTAAAAATTAGGGGGCGTGGAAATCCAGAGCAGTCTGGCTTTTCCTTTGCCTCTGTTTTCGATTTTGTGCGGCTTATCGGCTCTGTAATAGAAGGATTGTCCCTTGCGGCAAAGGTAAGTGCGTTTGCCGAGCTGTATGCCGATCCTGCCCTCCAGCACGAAGCCGAATTCTTCGCCTTCGTGCGGGTTGTCCTCGATGACGACGCCCTGTTCTTTGAGTTCGATCAGCACGGGCTCCATCATATTTTTCTGTGCATTGGGAATGACCCAGTTCCAGACCACGCCGTCCGAATCCTTTTCGATGAATTCCTCCTCCGAAAAGACCACTTTTTCTTCCTCTTCCTCGCGGAAGAAATCCGAAAGGGTGGTGCCGAGGGCGTTGAGGATGTCGCAGAGCGTCTGAATGGAGGGGCTTGTCAGGTTGTTTTCCAACTGGGAAATGTATCCCTTCGTCAACTCGCATCGGTCAGCAAGCTCTTCCTGCGTCAGATTCTTCTGCTGTCGCATGTCTTTGATTTTGTTTCCTAACTCCATAAAAACCTTCTTTTTTCTCTTTTATGTTTAGTATTGTTAAACTTTTTATCACTTTTGTCTGAACAACAGCAAAAATAAACTTAAAGTTTAATAAAAATAAACAAAGAACGGAGATGATTATACAGGATAGCCCCGTGAATGTCAAATAAATTTACACATATTTTTCAACAAATTTTCAAAAAACGGAAAAATTTTCTTGCAACTTTTGAATAGGATTTTTGGCGCAAGCGGGGAGGGGGAGGCCGTTGCGGCGAAAGGAGTGTTTTACGGGTTGAAAAATCGTCGAGCCAAGAAAAAAATTATTTAATATGGCGCGCGCGGCGGAGCGCGTCTGCGCGCATATGCGGGCGCGCGGGCGCGTGTGCGAGGAGTGCGGACGCAAGGAAGGAATGGCGGTATCGGAAAAAGGAGAAAAACGCGGGCGAAGAAAGACTTTTTCGGCAGATAAAAAGAGCAAATAAAAAAGCCGCCTGCTTTTACGGCAATGCGGCGGGGCGAAAAGAGGGGGAAGAACAAAAAACAAAAGAAAAAAGTCCGCTCAAAGGGAACGGACTTAGGTTTTTCTTTTAATTTTGTTTGTCTTTTAAGCCATCGCCGCGAGTTTCTTGGCGAGCTTGGACTTTTTGTTGGCGGCTCTGTTCTTGTGGAAGATTCCTTCGGAAGCCGCACCGTCGATGGCGGAAACCGCTTCGGTATAAAGTTTGGTTGCTTCTTCCTTGTTGCCGGCTTCGACTGCGGCGAGGAACTTTTTGATCGCGGTCTTCATCGCGGAATTGACGGCTTTATTCTGTTCGGTTTTTTTCTCGGTTACCAATACGCGCTTTTCAGCAGATTTGATGTTAGGCACTTTTTCTTACTCCTTCAAAAGTTGTCATCGTATTTTCTTTGACTTATTTTAGCATAAAATTCAAGGGTTGTAAACTGTTTTTTATCGGCATTTGCCGATTTTTTATGATTATTTTCATTTTTTTCTCATATAGATAAAAGATACTTCGCCGGAAAGGAGGAAAAAGGGTATGGACAGAGAGGGGCGCGTTTGCGTGGGGGTGTTCGACAGCGGGATTGGCGGCATGACGTTGCTTGCCGAATGCCGTCGTCGGATGCCGTCGCTGCGGTTTTATTACTACGGGGACAACGGAAATGCGCCTTACGGCGGAAAGAGCAAGGCTGAACTTCTCTCCCTTTCCCGCCGCGTGCTCGGTCTGTTTGCGTCAATCGGCACGGACGCCGTCCTCCTTGCGTGCAACACGGTCACGACCGCTTGTGTGGAGGACTTGCGAAAAGAATATGCTTTTCCCGTCGTTGGCACGGAGCCTGCACTGCGCGCCGCCGCGGGGTGCGAAAATCTTCTCGTACTCGCCACCGCCGCCACGCTCAAAAGCGGGGAGTATGCCCGTTTGCAACGGGAACGGGCGGGGCATACGGTCTGTTTCGCGCCCGAAAAACTGGTCGCCGCAATCGAGCGGAACGCGCCTTTTTTTGAAAAAATAGGGATGGCTGACCACTTGCCCGCTTTGCACCCCGACGGCGTGGTGCTCGGTTGCACGCACTTCGTCTATCTCAAAAAATACATCTAAAGATTTTACGGCGCGACCTGTTTCGACGGCAACGAGGGGACGGCAAAACAGCTCAAAAGAGTCATTTTTGCCCAAAAAAACGCCCCTTCTATGCCCGAAAAAAAGGGGGACATCGTTTTCCTCGGAAATTCCAAAGTGGTCAACGCATACCGATATAAACAAATGTTTTCTTTTTGATTGAATGGAAAAATATAAAAATTTGTTCGTTTTTATGGGGTAATTCCCAAAAAATTCAAAAAAAATTAAAAATTTTTCCATAAAAGGGTTGACTGTGGTCAAAACTAATGTTATAATAAATTCAAGTCTTACAAAAGGAGGGGCATGGTTCGATGGATTACTACTTCAGCGGCACGTACGAACATCAGCTCGACGCCAAGCGCAGAATCAGAATTCCGGCGAAAATGAAGAGCAAGCTCGACAAGGGCTACAGCATCGGCGTCGGCACGGACCATTGCTTATGGATCATGCCCACCGAAACCACACAGAACATTCAGCGCAGCATGGCGGAAACGGACATGAGCGATCCGAGGGCGCGTGCGGCGAAACGTAAGATGCTGGAGAGGATCTGTTTCCCCGAAGAGGATCCCCAGGGCAGAATCGTACTGCCGCAGAACCTCATCGACTATGCCGGTATCGATAAAGATATTCTCTTCATCGGTCAGGGCGACTACATCGAAATCTGGTCGGCCGAACGGTATAAAGAGTACAGTGCCGAGTTTGATGACATCGACCTCGGACAGTACATCAAATTCTGATGGAAGGGTTTTATCACAGTCCCGTCATGTTGGGGGAATGCATGGAAGGGCTGAACATCAAAGCGAACGGCGTCTATTTCGACGGCACGATCGGCGGCGGGGGGCATTCCTTTGAGATCCTTGCCAGAGCCCCGCAGGGCAGGTTAATCGCGACCGATCTCGACGACGAGGCGATCGCCGCCGCGACCAAGAGGCTGTCGCCTTACAGCGGAAGATTTCACATTCACAAATCCAACTACAAGGATTACGAACAGGTCCTTGCGTCCGAAGGCGTGAAGGAACTGGACGGCGTACTTCTCGATTTCGGCGTATCTTCTCACCAACTGGACGACAGTTCCCGCGGGTTCTCTTATATGGCGCGGGAAGCGGCATTGGACATGCGCATGGATATGACGGCACCGCTGACGGCGAAAGACGTTGTGAACGGTTACTCCGAGGGCGAGCTGATACGCATCCTGCGCGAGTACGGAGAAGAGCGGTTTGCGCTTCCCATCGTCCGCAACATCATACGGGAGAGAGAAAAAAAGGAAATTCAGACGAGCGGCGAGCTCACCGACATCATCGAAAAGAGCATACCGTATCGTTTCAAACAGAACGGTCCCTGCCAGCGCAAGACCTTTCAGGCGCTCCGCATCGAAGTCAACGGAGAACTGAGCGGTTTGAAAGAATGCGTGAAAGGGCTGACGGGAAAATTGAAAAAGGGCGGCAGGATCGTCATTCTTACCTTCCATTCCCTGGAAGACAGAATCGTCAAAGAGGCGTTCCGCGAAATGGCTGCCGACTGCATATGCCCGCCGGGGTTCCCCGTGTGCGTGTGCGGAAAGAAAAAGGAGATAGAGATTATTACGAAAAAGCCGATTACGGCAAGCGAAGAAGAACAAAGGGAAAACACGCGCAGCAAATGCGCAAAGCTGAGGATTGCCGAAAAGATTACCGAAGCAGGTTGAATTTGAACGATAAGGGGAAACCGAAACGCTCACGGGGTCATAAAGCAAACGCAGGGGAAATATATATAAACAGGAGCAAAGCATGATGAGCGAAACGGTGAAGACGGAAACGTCTGTGGAGACCCTTACCGAAGAAGAACGCAAGAGAATAGAATTCAATTCCCGCATCGGGGAGAATTACAGAAGAATGATGACGATGGACGGAGCCGCCTTGAAGAGCGAGGTAAAGGCCGAAGAGCGGCAGTATCCGTCTTTGGACGCATACAGACCTCTGCACGCCCGTAAAGAGATAACCTTTGAGGATGTACAGATCCCCGAAGAGATCCGTTGGGAAACGGAGATGTATAACGGTGCAAGCGTTGCGCCCGCGAAAAAATATTCTCCCGTGCAGGATTTCCAAAACAGCATCTATGCCGCGCCCGGTTACCGCGAAGCGGCTCTCCGCAGGGAGCGCGCATCGGCAATGCAGAGCGCCATGGCGCAGACGCTGACGGCCGACGAAACGCTTTCCATGCCGACGGCGACGACGTTGCAGTACGGCAATGTCAGCGGACAGGCGGCTCCGATGTATTTTGAGGCGACCGCAATGGCTGCCGCGCCGGCGATGCCGGCAGCAATGCCCGTGACCATGCCGCGCGTGATCGCTTCGGCGGCACAGGACGCCCGCGCATATTATGCGGCTTTGCTCAAAAAGGCCGTTGTCGGATTCGCCGTTGCGTGCGTACTGTTGTTGGTCGTGATCGCCGTCAACTCGGCGATACTCAGCGGCATGAACAGCGAAATCGCATCTCTGCAGCAGACGCTGGATTCGATTGCGGCGCAGGCGGCCGACCTGCAGGCGCAGATAGATTCCTTCATCGTCCCCGGCGAGAACGGCGTGCCGCCCGCCATCTGGGAATTTATTACCGAAAACGGTATGATCGCCGCATAAATTTTTTGGGATAAGGAGCTTACGATCATTCGCAATACAACTAAAAAAACAAAGGGATCGCGGTATGCCGCGTATTCCGTATCGGTTTTACGAAAGAGGTTATTTGCCATTGTTTTGGCGATAACCTTTCTTTTTTGTCTTTTGGCGGGGCGATTCTTCTATGTGCAGGTCATTTGGGACGACGACCTGCGCGCGCTTGCGCTCGATCAGTGGATGCGCGAGATTCCGATCGTTGCGGAGCGGGGACGGATCACCGACCGAAACGGTACCGTTCTGGCGGGGAACGAAACTTCCTATGCCGTTTTTTTGCGCGCCCGCGCCGTTGAGAATAAAGAATATACGGCAACCGTTCTTTCCGAAATCCTGGAATGCGACAGGGAAGAATTGCTCGAAAAGATCGAGGGGGGACGGGTTTCGGAGATCACCGTGGCGCGGCGCGTGGAAAAGGAAAAGATCGAAAAACTCTGTTCTTACGATCTTGACGGCGTTTATTATTCCCGCGACAATACCCGCGTGTATCCCTATGAAGATATGCTTTGTCAGGTATTAGGGTTCACTTCCACGGACAATTCGGGCACGACGGGCGTGGAAAAGTATTACGATAAGTATCTTTCCGGCAAGGACGGGGAACTTTTGTATGAAACCGATCTGGTGGGGGTGGATCTTGCGGGCGCGGTGGCGGCATATCTTCCCGCGGAAAACGGGTTGAACGTGGAACTGACCGTCGATTGCGAGATACAGGCGATTGCCGAGGACGTTATGCGGGAGGTCTATGAGACCTATTCCGCCGCGTCGGCGCAGTGCATTGTGCTCGATCCGCAGAATTTTGAAATTCTTGCCATGGTCAACTATCCATCTTACGATCTCAACAACGTGCCGCGGGACGATCCCGATACGCTGAACGCGCTTTCGCGCAACTCGCTGGTGAGCGATATTTATGAACCGGGATCTACCTTCAAAATCGTAACGGCGGCGGCCAATCTCGAAGAATATCATCAGGGCAATTCGTCCGCTTTTTCGCCCACGCATGTCTTTTCCTCCGCCCGCACGCGTTCGGTGGACGGAACGACCATCCGATGCTGGAGCGATCACAGCAACGGCAAACATTCCTGCCAGACCATCGCGGAGGCGCTCAACAACAGTTGCAACCCCTGTTTTACCGACATGGCGCTCGCGCTCGGGAGCGAAACTTTTTACGAGTATCTTTCCCTCTTCAATTTCGGGAAGGAAACGGGCATCGACTATACGGGCGAGGCGCTCGGGATGCTGTTGCCCGAATCGGCGGTCAGGGATTGCGACCTTGCCCGCATCGGGTTCGGGCAGACCATCGCGGTGACGCCCCTGCAACTCGCCTGTGCGACGGCGGCCGCCGTCAACGGGGGGTATTACTATACGCCGCATCTCGTACGGCGGATATATTCTTCGGACGGCTCGACCAACGAGAGCATCGAAACCACGCTGAAACAGAGGACGGTGAGCGAAGAGACTTCCCGTCTGCTCGCGGAAATGCTGGAAGGCGTCGTCAGGGAAGGGAGCGGGAAAAAGGCTTATATCGAAGGTTATAAGATCGGCGGCAAGACGGGAACGGCGCAGAAGTACGAGAACGGCCACATCGCGCAAGGGAAATACGTATCCTCCTTTGTCGGATTTTTCCCCGCGGACGATCCGCAGTATCTTGCCCTGATCGTCGTGGACGAACCGCAAGGGGCGTATTACGGCAGCGTCGTGGCCGCGCCGTGCGCACAGAAAATATTTCAAGGCATCATCGACGTGCGGGAAATCTCGCCGTATGAAGAAATATAAGAAAATATAAATCGTCGACAATTCGAGAAGGGAGAAAACATCGTATTATGCAGTTAGACCGATTGCGCAAAGACATTGCGACCGAAAAAGTTTACGGAGAAACAAAAGACATCGAAGTGAGTGCAATTCGCACCGATTCGCGCATTTTAGGACGGGGGGAACTCTTTATCGCGCTCAAAGGCGGCAATGTTGACGGGCATGATTACATATGGGAAGCCGTGCGCCGCGGCGCGGCGGCCGTCGTTTGTGAACGGTATACCGACGGCGTACGCGTGCCGCAGATCGTCGTCAAAGACGCGCGCGCCGCACTCTCCCGATTGGCGGCGGCTTTTTACGGCGATCCGCAGAAGAAACTGAAGATTATCGGCGTAACCGGTACCAACGGCAAGACGACGACTTGCCGTTACATATTCTCCATTCTCGAAAAAGCGGGCAAAAAGGCGGGCCTGATCGGCACGCTCGGCACTTTTTATTGCGGCATATCCCTCGCGCCCGATCTTACCACGCCCGATCCCATACGGCTCTTCAAGTTGTTTTCCGATATGTTGAAAAGCGGCGTGGAATACGTCGTTATGGAAGTTTCGGCGCACGCCGTTTATTATGAAAAAGTTTTGCCCGTGCGCTTTGCCGCGTGTGTCTTTACCAACTGCACGCAGGACCATCTGGACTTTTTCGGTACGATGGAAAAGTATGCGGCGACCAAGAAAAAACTCTTTTCTTCGGGGCGATATTCCTTTGCCGTCGTTAATGCCGACGATCCGCTGGGCGCGGAGATCGAAAGAACCTGCCCGCGCAGCAAAAGTTACGCCCTTGAATCGCCCGCCGATCATTTCGCGGTCATCCGCGAAGAGGATCTTCGCGGGAGCGAAGTGCTCTTCAATCTGGAAGACGAACTGGTCGGCGTGCGGCTCCGTCTGACGGGGCGGTATAATGTCTACAACGCCCTTGCGGCCGCCGCGTGTGCGCGGGGACTCGGCGTCAAAGCGGCGGACATCGCCGCGGGGCTCTATGCCGTCGACCGCGTGGCGGGACGGCTGGAAAGTTTGGGCACGGTCAACGGCGGGGAGGTGTTCGTCGATTTCGCGCATACCCCCGACGGCTTGCAGAACGTGCTGACCGCGCTCAAAGAGCGGTGCCGCGGCAGGCTCATCTGCGTATTCGGTTGCGGTGGCAACCGCGATGCGGGCAAGCGCCCGATCATGGGCGAAATTGCCGCAAAATTTGCCGATTTCTGCGTGCTGACGTCGGACAATCCGCGCTATGAGGAGCCGTACGCCATCATTTCCGCCATTGAAACGGGTTACCGCACGTATTCGAGAAATTACGTCGTCGTGCAGGACCGCCGCAAGGCGATCGAATACGCAATGCGCCTCCTGCGGGAGAACGACGTTCTGCTCGTTGCGGGCAAAGGCGGGGAGAATTATCAGGAAATCATGGGTATAAAATACGATTATAACGACAATGCTGTGATTGAAGAGATCATGGAGAAGATGCGGACGGAGTGAACGGACTGGCATGAAGGAATATCTTGCGGCGGCATTGCTGTCTTTTGCGCTCTCTTTCATTCTCTGCCTGGCGGAGATACCGCTTTTGCGGAGAATGAAAGCGGGGCAGAATATTTTGGGTTACGTCAAAGAACATAAGGGGAAGAGCGGCACGCCCACCATGGGCGGGCTGGCTTTTCTGTTGTCCGCTTCCGTCATTTGTCTTTTGTTCCACGGTTTTTCGGACAAGCCGCTCTATGTCTCCGTTGCCATCGGACTGGGCTTTATGCTCGTCGGTTTTTTGGACGATTTCATGAAACTCAGACATAAGGAAAACCTCGGCCTGACGGCGTGGCAGAAGATAATCTTTCAGACGGCGGTCGCATTGTCCGCTTCGCTCTATTGTTATTTCGACGGTCTCACGACGGTGTTTGTTCCGTTCACGGACTTTGCGTTCGATGTCGGCTGGGGGATCATCCCGCTGGGCGTTTTTGTGTTCCTTGCGGCCGTAAACAGCGTCAACCTCACGGACGGACTGGACGGGCTGGCGGGGAACAGCGCGGCAGCCTATTTTCTCTCCATGGGACTGATCATATCCCTGCAGTCCCGTTTTGCCGCGGTGGCGGGGTTGTGTTTTTGTCTGACCGCCGCGCTTGCGGCATACCTCGTGTTCAACACCAACCGCGCCAGCGTCTTTATGGGCGATACGGGCTCTTTGGGCCTGGGCGGGTTTGCCGCCTGTGTCGGTATTTTTACGGGCAACCTGCTCTATATCGCCGTTGTGGGATTTGTCTTTGTCCTTTCGAGCATAACCGTCATCGTGCAGGTCATATACTATAAAAAAACGGGCAAGCGGGTTTTTCTGATGGCGCCCGTGCACCATCATTTTCAGGAAAAGGGGTACAGTGAGGGAAAGATTTCCTATTGTTACGGTCTGATCACGATGTTGCTCGGCGCGCTCTGCCTGTTCGCTCTGCTTTGAGGTGAAAAAATGTATCTGCAGACACAAAAATTTCTGGTGGCAGGCGCGTCGCGTTCCGGCGCGGCGGCGGCAAAACTCCTGTTGAAACATTGCGCGGCAGGGGTTTTTGTCTATGACGAACGGCCGGAGGGAAATGCGGCAAAAAAAATTGCCGAACTGCAAAAACTCGGTGCGCTCGCCGTGACGAAGGAGTCTTTACCCGGCGTACAGGAAGAATGCGACGTTTTGGTTTTGAGCCCCGGCGTTCCCATCGATCACGCGCTGCCCGTGGCGTTTCGCAAGGCGGGCAAGAAAATCATCGGGGAAATGGAACTGGGCGCGCTCTTTTTGCGCTCGCCCGTCATTGCGGTAACGGGTACCAACGGCAAGACGACGACGGTCAACATGATCGGGGAGATCTTCCGCCGCGCGGGGAAAAACGCCGTTGTCTGCGGCAACGTGGGTTTGCCGCTTTGCGACTGCGTCGAAACGCTCGGTGCGGAGGACGTCGCCGTCGTGGAAGTTTCCTCCTTTCAACTCGAATCGCTCTCCTCGCTCCGCCCGCACGTGGCCGTCATTCTCAATGTCACCGAGGATCATCTCGACAGGCATTACAACATGGAGAATTACATATTTTTGAAGAAAAAATTATTGCAGAACAGCCGCGAGAGCGAATATGCCGTACTCAACGCCGATGACGAGACCGTGCGCGCGTTTGCGGCGGAGACAAAGGCCCGCGTCGTACGTTTTTCCCTGCGCGAAAAGACCGACGGCGCATGGGTACGGGACGGGGAATTGTTTTTCGGCGAGGAAAAAATTCTTGCGGCGGATGAATTGCCTGTCGGCGGCGTTCACAACGTTGCCGATGCGCTCGCCGCCGTCTGCACGGCAAAACTGTTCGGCATAAGCACGGAGTCGGTCCGTGAAGGTCTGACTTCTTTCAAGGGCGTGCGGCATCGTATGCAGAAAATCGGGGAGATCGGCGGCGTGACGTATATCGACGACTCCAAGGCGACCAACGCCGACGCGACGGTCAAAGCACTCGACGGAACGGAGGGGGAAACCGTCCTTTTGCTCGGCGGCAGGGATAAGGGATATGAATACGACGCGCTCTTTGCGCGCATCAAGCGCGGCGGGGTCGCGCAGGCGGTGCTCTATGGGGAAAACCGTTTCAAACTCCTCTCGGCCGCCGTGCGGCAGGGGTTCCGCCGCACCTGCCTCTGTCCGGATTTCGATATGGCGGTGCGTTTTGCCGCTCTGCTTGCAAAGCCGGGGCAGAGCGTTCTGCTCAGTCCCGCGTCGGCGAGTTTTGACGAGTTCTCGGGGTATGAAGAACGCGGCGAAAGATTTTGCGCGCTCTTTGAAGAGTTGAGCTCCCATGAGGGCTTGCAGTCTGCCGCACAGGCGGAACGGCTTTTGCCGACGGCGTCCGCCGTCAGAGAGTCCGCGCGGCAAGACGGGCACCCGCGCGCGCTTCGGGCCGCGCGGCAGGAAACGTGCGCGGAAGGGGCGGCGGAATGTGCGTTCTCTGTCAATACCGATACGGCGGCGGAAAAGGAGGGCGCGGAAGAATATGCTTTTGCGGCGCGGAACGCTGAAGAAACGGAAGAATGAATTTGGAGTTTCCCTTGCGTCGGAAAAGAAAAACATAGGGGACGTCGCGCTGATCGCCGTCGTGGCGTTGTATGCGCTTTTCGGCGTCGTCATGGTCTATTCCGCCAGCAGTTACAACGCGCAAGTGCTTTACGGGGACGAGTTTTATTTTTTCCGTAAACAGCTTTTCGGCTATGTCATCGGGCTGATCGCCATGATAGGAGCGGGTTTCTTCGATTATCGCAAACTTTATTCCGTGAAATGGGTGCGTTGGGTGGTATATTTTGTCCCGATCGTACTGCTTGCCCTCGTATTTGTGCCCGGCATCGGCGTCAGCAATTACGGTGCGACGCGCTGGATCGGCGTCGGGCCGATCACCGTGCAACCCTCCGAACTGGCCAAATACGGGTATGTCGTATTCGCCGCCGCCTATATCGCCAAAGACCCGTCGAGGGTAAAGAGTTTTTTCGGCATTCTTCCGCTCGTCGGCGGCGGACTCCTGATCTGCGTTCTCATTATTCTGGAACCGAATATGTCGGTGACCATGCTGATTGCCGCGCTCATGTTTTCCATGATTTTTCTGAGCGGAACGCGCCTGATCAATGTATTTTTCCTGTTGATTCCCTTCGTGATCGCTCTGCCCGCACTCATCATCGCCGAGCCGTACAGACTTCTGCGGCTGAGTGCTTTTCTCAATCCCTGGGCGTCCCCGCAGGACGAAGGGTATCAGCTCATTCAGTCGCTCTATGCCCTCGGCAACGGCGGCTGGTTCGGCGTCGGGCTCTTCAATTCCAGACAAAAGTACCGTTTTTTGCCCTTTGCCGAGAGCGATTTTATCCTGTCGGTCATCGGCGAGGAGTTTGGTCTGGTCGGAGTGCTTTTATTGTTTCTTGCGGCGGGATTCATCCTGTACAGAGGGTTTAAGATCGCATCGGCGTGCGATAACCTTTTCGGCAATCTGCTGGCGTCGGGGATCACGCTCGTGTTCGGGATACAGACTCTGCTCAACGCGTTGGTCGTCAGCGGCAGTATTCCGCCCACGGGCTTGCCGTTGCCCCTGATTTCCAGCGGAAACACGTCACTCATCATCACGATGGCTTCTGTCGGAGTCCTGTATAGTATTTCCAGACACACCGCCGGACGAAAAAATCATATAATACAGTGATTTTCGTCTGAAAGAAAAGGAGTACTACACATGGATAAATTTATAATAGAAGGGGGAAACAGGCTGTACGGCAACGTGCAAACGCAGTCGGCGAAAAATTCCGTGCTCGTCCTGCTCGCCGCCTCTGTTTTAACCGAGGAACGGGTAACGATCGGGAACGTTCCGCATATTTCGGACGTTCTGCATATGAGCGAAATATTACAAAAGCTCGGCGCGGACGTAACCTTTGACGGACGGGACGTGACCGTTTCCAGCGAAAACGCGGCGGAGCGGGACATATCCTCCCATCTGACCAGAGAGTTGCGCTCTTCCGTATTCATGCTCGGGTCGGTGCTGACCCGCTTCAAGCACGCGCGCATATCCTATCCCGGCGGGTGCGACATCGGGCTCAGACCCATCGACCTGCACCTGTTCGGGCTGAAAAAACTCGGCGTCAGGACGGAGGAGCGGGACGGTTACATCGTCTGTAACGCCGAAAAACTGACGGGCGGCAACATTCATCTCGATTTTCCGAGCGTGGGGGCGACGGAGAACATCATTCTCGCGTCGGTGCAGGCGCAGGGGGAGACGGTCATCACCAATGCGGCGAAGGAGCCGGAAATCCGCGATCTGCAGGAGTTCCTCAACCGTATGGGCGCGAAAGTGCGCGGGGCGGGAACGGACACCGTCGTGGTGCAGGGCGTGAAAAAACTGCACGGCACGGAATATACCCCCATGCGCGACCGCATCGAGGCGGGGACTTTTCTCATCGCCTGCGCCATGTGCGGCGGGGAAATATGTGTGGAAGGGGTCAGGCGGCAAAATATTGCCGCGCTTTTGAATAAATTGAGCGAAAACAGTTGCAAAATACATATAGAAAATGATAAAATATACATAAGAAGCAGCGGAAAGTTGCGGAGCAACCGACACATCGAGACGCTCCCGTTTCCCGGATTCCCGACCGATCTGCAAGCGCAGATGACTTCGCTCAACTGTATTGCGGACGGCGCCTGCATTCTGACCGAAAACCTGTTTGAGACCCGCTTCAAGCACGTTCCCGAACTCATCCGCATGGGCGCGGACATCACGGTCAAGGACCGCACCGCTCTCATCCGCGGCGTCGAACGCCTGCACGGCGCAACCGTTTCATCCGAAGATTTGCGCGGCGGCGCCGCGCTCACGCTTGCGGCATTGGCGGCAAGCGGCAGAAGCGAGGTGCTCAATCTTTCACACATCGACCGCGGCTATGACGGGCTGGAAGGAAAGCTCGGCGCGCTCGGCGCAAAGATCCGACGGGTCGGATCGTGAAATATTTCAATCGTAAAATATCTCGTCGGCGGGCGGCGGTTTAGCGACTGACACGGTACGCGGCGGGCAGGAGAGCGGTTGAAGCATACGAAAGAGAGGAATATACCCATGAAAAGACAAAAAACCCTGGTGGCCGTCATTTCCGTCGTCCTGTTTTTGGCGGCGCTTCTGCTCGGCGCCAATACCGTATTTTCCGTGTCGCGGATAGAGATCGCTTACGGCGTTTCGTCGGCGCAGGCGCAAAAGGACTCCCTCGCGCTACAACACGCGCTCGAGGAGCGGTATGTCGGGGAGAACATATTTTTCGTCAAGGACGAAGAGGTGATTTCGACGTTTGACGGGTATCCTTATCTGTCCGTAACGGGTTTTGAAAAGAAATATCCCGACCGATTGGTCCTTTCCGTCGAGGAAAAGCCCGAAATATATGCCGCCGCCGTCGAGGAAAACGGCGGGACGGTCTACTATATGCTCTCCGCGGACGGCGACATTCTGCGCAAAGCGCAGGAGAACGTCAACAACGTGGACGGCGGGGAGAATTTTCTGCTCGAAGGGCTGACGTATTCCGCCGAGAACGGCTTTGCGTCGGATGAAAATTTTGAACTTGTGTTGTCCGTCTGTAAACAGCTGGATGCGATGGCGGGCGGGGTTCGCACCTGTCTTTCTTCCCTGCGGCTGGAAGTGGGGGCGGTGAGCACCGAAATGATCGTGCAGACGCTCGAAGGCGTGACCTTGCAGATCGGCAATCCCGCAACGCTGACGGAGGAAAAGATCACCGCGGGGATGGAGATGTACCTCTCTTTGGACGCGCAGAGCAAGCTGATCGGCTACATTTCCGTGCGCGACAACCGCGTCGACGGGGGAATCATTACGGCCTATTCCCGCACGGGAAGCTGATATTTTTTCCAAACAGAATACCCACGCCCGCAAAAAAGGCGTGAAAGAAGGCGGTTTTACCGCCTTTTTTTCATAAAATCCGTTCAAGTCCTTGACAAGGTACCTCAAAAAGTTTATAATATATTATAAATATATTATTTCACCGGCGGAGAAAGAGAGATGGCACACAAAAGCGTTTCGATCCTTGATGTCCGTTCGATGTCCGTCTCGGCGGTCATCGGCGCGGCGGGAGTCAACAATACATTCGTGTTCAAAGGTTCGCAGTCGCAGAACTATGACGGATACGAGGACGGAAAGTTTTACAATGCCGAAGAACTGAAAAAGGCCGTGTACGCCGCTTTGCAGGCGGCGGAGGGCAGTGCGGGAGAACACGCGCATACCGTGTATGTCGGCGTTCCCGGCGAATTTACCAAGATCGTCAATAAAAAGCATCTCATCGCCTTTTCGTCGCCCAGACGCATTGCAGGCGGGGATATAGACGCTCTCTATAAGGACGGTTACGGCAGCGTGGAGGAATCTTCTTTTGAGAATATCCGCGCATCCGCGCTCTATTTCATAACGTCCGACGCGCGCAAAATGTCCGATCCGACGGGGATCGTCAGTTCGACATTGCAGGCAAATGTGTGTTATGTGCTTGCCTCTTGCTATTTTACCGACCTCTTTCGTCAGATGTTGCGCGAATACGGTTTCCGAAAAGTTATCTTTGTACCGTCGTCCTATGCGCAGGCCGTGTATCTTTTGAGCGAAGAAAAGCGCAAAGCGGGCGCGATCCTTCTCGACGTGGGCGCGATTTCTTCCACGATTTCCGTCGTCTATGGCGACGGGATCTTGAAGGAAGGCACGTTCTGGGTCGGGGAGGGGCATATCGCCGCCGAATTGTGCGCGGGACTGGACGTGTCCTATGAGGACGCGACGGAGATACTCCGCCGCTCCAATCTCTTCCGCACGGGCGTTTCCGATGTCAGACTGGACGAGGAACGGTTCTATTCCACGGATAAGGTGAACGAATATATCAAGGCGGGGCTGGACAAGCTGTGCGAACCGCTGAGTGCGTTTCTGGACGAGTGTCCCGCGTTGGTGGCGAACAGACCGCTGTTAATGACGGGCGAAGGAGTGACGGGCATCCGCGGTGCGGCGGAGCACATTTCCAGGCGCATCAGCCGCGAGGCCGAAGTCGTCGCGCCGGAAATTCCATATTACAATAAACCGTCCATGAGCTCTCGGATCAGTCTTTTGGATTATGCGCTCAAACACAGACGGACGGAAGGATTTTTTTATAAACTCATCAACGGATTTGGAGGTTAAACAAGAATATGTTCAATGATGTACAGCAGTTGGCGGGGGCCAAGATCAAGGTCATCGGCGTCGGGGGTGCCGGCGGCAATGCCGTCAACAGAATGATCGAAGCGGGGATGACGAGCGCGGAATATGTCTGCGTCAACACCGACAACCAGGTGTTGCTCCTTTCGCCCTGCGAAACCAAAATACAGATCGGTGCGCAACTGACGCGCGGTCTCGGCGCCGGCTCCGATCCCGAAATCGGCAGACAGGCCGCCGAAGAGAGCAAAGAGGAACTTTCCCGCGCCATCGAGGGCACGGACCTTCTGTTCATCACGGCAGGCATGGGCGGCGGTACGGGTACGGGCGCCGCGCCCGTCATTGCGAAGATCGCAAAGGACATGAAGATCCTGACCGTCGCGGTTGTCACCGAGCCTTTCAGTTTTGAAGGCAAGAAGAGGATGGACAATACCATTAAGGGGCTGGAAAACCTCAAAAAATACGTCGATACGCTGGTGATTATTCCCAACGATAAAATTTCCACGGTCGTGCCCAAGAATACGCCCATTCAGGAAGCGCTCCGCTATGCGGACGAAGTGCTCCGTCAGGGTATCAGCGGCATCACCGAACTGATCGTCAAACCCGCGTTCATCAACCTCGACTTTGCCGACGTCAAAGCCGTTCTGAAGGACAAGGGCCTGGCGCACATGGGCGTCGGCGTCGCCAAGGGCGAAAACAGAGTGGTCGAGGCCGTCCGTCTCGCCGTCAACAGCCCTCTGCTCGAAACGACCATCGAGGGCGCGACGGGCGTCATCATCAACATCGTCGGCGGCAGAGATCTTACCTATGAAGAGGTCCGTACGGCGGGCTCCCTGGTGCAGAGCGTTGTGGATTATTCCGCGAACATTATTTTCGGCGCGGGCATCGACGAGAATATGTCCGAAGAAGTCGCCGTAACCGTCATCGCGACGGGATTCCCGACCATGGAACAGGGCAATTATAATCCCGAAGAGGAAAAACAGAAAATGCAGAATATGCAAAATTCCATGTTCCGCCAGCCTTCCGCAGGTCAGGAGCCCTCTTTGCGCGCGAACAGAGAACCGCTTTCGCAGAATCCCTTCTTCCGTCCGTCGGGGCAGTCCGCACAACCCGCGGCGCCAGCACAGCAACCGCGGATGCAACAGCCCGTCATGCAACAGATGCCCGCGAATATGAATGCCGCAAACGGCATGCAGGGGATGAACGGCATGAACGGCGGAAACATGTTCCGTCAGCAGCCGGCCGCGGGACAGCCTTCCGGCTATAACGCGGGCTATGCGCAGCCGAACGGGAATGTTTATGCGCAGAATCCGAACGGGATGAACGGATATCCCCAGCAGAACGGATATGCGCAGTACCCGCAGAACGGCGGTTATGACGCGAACGCATATACGCAGCAGCAGAGCGCGCCCCAGCAGAACAGGACGATGGACGAAGAACTGGAAACGCCCATCGAAGAGACGCGCAGCGGCAGTAAATTGCCCACGTTCGTACAGCGTCTGTTCAATAAGAAAAACTGACGTTTTACGCAGTTTTCTCATATCCAACAAAAATAAATTCGGGTTTTTGTATGATGAAAAAAATTTTTGCGGGAACCGGACTGGTTTTGCTCTTCGCGACCGGTGCGATTTTTGCGGCGTGCGACGACGGTTCGCGGAACAGCGGCGGCGGTGAGCCGACCATCTATGAAATCACTTCCGTTGCGGACGATGTTTACGGTGATTTCTATGATCTGAAGCTGAGCATGGAATCGGGGGAGAGCTGGGACAGGATTTCCACGACCGAAACGGGAAAAACGGTAACCGTTACGCCTGAAATCGGAAAGGAATGGGGCTTTCTTCGGATTACGGAAGTATGTTTCAATGGTACGCCCTGTACGGCGGGTGCAAACGGAACATATACTTTTGTCATGCCTGCCGCGGACGTGTCCGTAACGGCCACCGGCTTCGAGATCGTCGAAGTCCCCGAAGCCGAATACGGAATGACATGGGTCAGCACGCCCGAACTGGTGACGAGTTCGTTGGATTTTACGACTTCGTTTGAAATCACGTTCGGATCGCGGACGGTGAACGCGTCCGCCGGGACGGAAGGATTGCTGTATGTGGAAATTATTTCCACGAACCAAAGCGTCATTCCCGATGAAGCCGTTTTTTCCGAACGCACGGATTTGGTGAACGCAGGGACGTCTGGCGCAAAGATCGTCTTTGATCGTTCGTTGATTTCAGCCGGAAAAACGACGTTGATCGTCGTCGATAAGGACAATGACCGTGCGATTTCGCTGACGGTTACCGTCGCGCAAGGGGAATACTGATTCGAAAAACGCAAAACGAAACAGAACAAATCAAAACGCCGTCCGACGGGGTAAATCGGACGGCGTTTTGTCTTTTTTCGTCAAAGGAATTATTCTTTGCTCAATTCGGCCTGGTATGCCGCCAGGATCAGTTCTTTCAACTGTTCGCGGGTTTCCGTATTGAGCGGATGGGCGATGTCTTTGTATTCGCCGTCGTTGGTCTTGCGGCTGGGCATGGCGATGAACAGCGAATCCGTCCCTTCGATAATTTTTATATCGTGGACGACAAAGCAGTTATCGATGGTGATCGAAGCAACGGCTTTGAGCTTGCTGTCTTCGCGTTGTGCCAGTCTGATGCGTACGTCTGAGATGTTCATCATAGTTAGTAACCACCTTATCAAGTTTTAGTACGTATATCTTACAATATTTTTTCTGAAAATTCAATACCTTTTTCAAAAATAATCGCTAAAAAATCAAAATTTTTTCTATATTTTTCCTTTTCGGCTCATAAAATAGCAGTAATATGAGCCTGAAATCCTTTCTCAACGGAAAAAACGTACATTTTATCGGCATCGGCGGGGTGAGTATGAGCTCGCTCGCCAAGTATCTTTTGCGTGAGGGGTTTGCCGTAAGCGGCAGCGATATTTCCTTCAATGAAGAAATCGCCGAACTGGAAGAAGCGGGCATCCCCGTGCGCATCGGGCACGATCCGTCCGCCGTCATCGGTGCCGATGCGGTCGTATATACGGACGCGATTTCCGCGGACAATGCCGAGCTTTCGGAGGCAAAAAAACGGGGGATTCCCTGTTATTCCCGTATGCAGTTGTTGGGCGCGGTGTCGGAAGCGTTCAGCAGTGTCATTGCCGTGGCTGGAAGCCACGGAAAGACGTCGGCGACGTCCATATGCGCGCATATCCTGCTCAAGAGCGGCGTGCGCTTTACCGCGCATATCGGCGGGCGCGATGCGCTTTTGGACAATTTTTATTCGAGCGGAAAGGAGTTTTTCCTGACGGAAGCCTGCGAATACAGAAAAAATTTGCTTCAATTCCCGCGCGTCGGGGTGGCCGTCTGGCTCAACTGCGACGAAGATCATATGGAATGTTACCGCGATTTCGACGATCTGCGGGATACTTTCCGTCTGTTCTGTTCGCGCGCGTTGCGGAGCGTGGTCAATGCGGACGATCCCAACGTCATCCCGCCCGAAAATGCGCTGACGTTCGGCATCGAATCGGAAACTTGTGATTACCGTGCGGTTTCGTTGAAAGAATCGGGGGAAAAATATGCCTTTACGGTCTTGGAACGCGGCGAAAGAATCTGTCGCATCCGCCTGCGCGTGGCGGGCAGGTTCCATGTCTATAACGCTTTGGCGGCGTTCGCCGCCGCACGGAGTTACGGTCTGGACGTAAAGAGCATCGTGCGGGGCATAGAATCTTTTACGGGAGTGCGGCGTCGGTTTGAAAAAACAGGCACCTTTCTCGGCGCGGAGTTTATTTGCGATTACGCCCATCATCCGGCGGAAATACAAAAGACGCTTTTGCTCGCCCGCCGCCGCGCGAAGGGGCGGCTGTTCGTCGTCTTTCAGCCGCATACGTATTCCCGTACCCGTTTTCTGATGGATGATTTTGTCCGTGTTCTTTCGGCCGCGGAAAATCTCGTCATTTTCAAAACTTATGCGGCGCGGGAAAAATTTGACCGCGCGGGGAGCGCGTATGCCCTGCATGAAAGGATAAAAAATTCCCTGTATGCGGAGAGCGGCAGGGAATTGGAGGCATATATGCGTCGCTCGGTGCGCGGCGGGGATACCGTGCTTTTCCTCGGCGCGGGGGACATCTATTATCTTGCCCGCCGCATCCTTTCGGGGGAAGGCGGCAAGCCCGCGGCGGAGCGAAAAATAAAGTGCGTCCCGCCACCCGCGAAACGGAGAGAATAAAGGGGGCGGGGGAAAAAGAAAAGATCGAGCTCGGAAAGTGCGGGGGCGCGTTTGTTTCCGCCGAAACCGCGCCGTTGCGGCGGCTTCTCCATTGCGGCATTCTTTTTCCGGCACCGTTTGTTCCCGTCGAAACCGCGGCGTTGCGGAGAGAAAAAGAAAAAACATGAAAAGATAAAAAGCCCCGTCCGCGGAAAAATTTTGCCGCGGGCGGGGCTTGCCTGAAAGCGTTAAAATGTTTTCAAAGCGTTAAAAATCGACGGGCAGTCCTTTGGAAGAGAGCGAATAAGCGAGATCGACGAACTGCTTGGCGCGGCGCGGGGAACGTCCGCCCTTGACGATCGCCCAACGTTCGGCGAGCAAATCGAGTTGCGCTTGCGGCAGGGAAACGCCCTTGTCCGCGGCGAGTTGCCGCACGATGGAGAGATACTGTTCCTTGTTGGTCGTGGAGAACAGGACGCAGATGCCGAAACGGTCGGAGAGGGACAGTTCCTCCTGCATGCTGTCGCCCGCGTGGACGCTGTCCTCGCGGCGGGAGAATTTTTCGTCGATGATGTGACGGCGGTTGGACGTCGCGACGATCATGGCATTGTCCGTGTAACCTTCGGCGCACCCTTCGAGCGCGGCCTTCAAAGAGGAGATGCGCTCGTCGCCCGCGCTGAGGGACAGATCGTCGATATAGATGATGAATTTCAGCGGTACGGCACGCAGGTGTTCTTTCAGACGGCTCAAGACAAGCATGTTTTCTTTGGAAAGTTCGACGAGGCGGAGTCCGTTTTCATAGTAGCGGTTGATCATGGCGTGTACCGTGGAAGATTTTCCCGTGCCGCGTTCCCCGTACAGGAGCATATTGGAATGGGGCAGGCCTTCCAGAAAATTTTCGATGTTCTGTGCCACGGTCTTTTTCTCTTCCTCGTAATTTTTCAGATCGGAGAGCTGAATGGGGGAAGGGCTTTCGATGGGGCGCAGCGCGCCGTCGTCGAAACGGAACGCGCGGTAGCGGATGAAATCGCCGTAGCCGTAACGCGCATAAAAATCGTGCAGTTTTTCGGCGTGTTCCCTTGTCGTCCGTTCGGGGGAAAGTTCGTTCCCGACGGCGAACATACCGTGCGGATCGGCCGTGCAGATCAGTTTGCGCAGGGTTTCCATATCCCGTAAAAATGCCTTCTCGACGTAAGGGGAGGGCGTTTTTTTCGCCGCGCAGGCGACGGAAAAGGGGTTTTCGTCGTAGAGTACGGCGTCATAGACATATTTTGAAAAATCGTCCTGTGCGCCGCGAAGATAGAGCAGGCGAAGAAAATCGGCGAACGAGCTTTCGTCGTCCGTCTCCCGCCATTTGAAAAAGGCGGCGATGAGCTCGTCCGAACGCAGAGCGCTCAGGACGGTGAGCGGATATTCTTTCATTTTTCCGTGTTTCCTCTTTTTTTGCGTGAATTGTATGAATTTCTGCCGTTTGCAGACAGTCTTGCATACATTATAGACTCTTTTTTTCGAAAAATCAATCCGAAAAGTGCAAAATCCATGAAATAATTTTGTATTTTTATCTCTCAAATTCTTGACTTGAAAAGGAGGGAAAGGTATAATATTCGTTGAAAGTAAAAAATAAAAAATCTTTTGGAGGATTTATTATTATGGCACATAAAATCTATGATGACAAGACCATGACGGCCAGAATGTTCCACGAAGCCGATTGCGATCTGAGTTACCTCAAAGGTAAGACCGTCGGTATCGTCGGATTCGGTTCGCAGGGACACGCGCACGCCCTCAACCTCAGAGACAGCGGCGTCAAAGTCATTATCGGTCTGAATAAAGGCGGCAGAACGTGGCCCATCGCCGAGGAAGCGGGCTTCAAAGTCATGAGTGTTGCCGATCTCACGAAAGCGGCGGACATCATCATGATCCTCGCACCCGACGAAAGACAGGCGGACATCTATAAAGAGAGCATCGCGCCCAACCTGACCGACGGCAAATATCTCGCCTTCGCGCACGGGTTCAACATCCACTTCAAACAGATCGTGCCTCCCGCAGGCGTCAACGTATTCATGATCGCGCCCAAGGGCCCCGGCCATACCGTTCGTTCCGAGTTCGTGGAAGGCCACGGCGTTCCCGACCTCATCGCGGTCTATCAGGATCCGAGCGGCGACACCATGGACGTCGGCCTTGCTTATGCGGCGGGCATCGGTGGCGCGCGTGCGGGCGTTCTGGAAACGACTTTCAAGTGCGAGACCGAAACCGACCTCTTCGGCGAACAGGCAGTCCTTTGCGGCGGCGTCACCGCTTTGATGAAAGCCGGATTTGAAACGCTGGTTGCGGCGGGTTACGATCCCAGAAACGCTTACTTTGAGTGCATTCACGAGATGAAACTCATCGTCGACCTCATCTATGCGGGCGGCTTTGCCAAGATGCGTTATTCCATTTCCGATACCGCCGAATTCGGCGATTACGAGACGGGCAAACGCATCGTCACCGACGACACCAAGAAGGAGATGAAGAAGATCCTCGAAGAGATTCAGGACGGCACCTTTGCCTCCAAGTGGATCGCCGAGAACAAGGCGAGCGGCCGTGCGCACTTCAACGCAAAGAGAGCGATGGAGGCCAACACCTTCAACGAACAGGTCGGCAAGGAAATCCGCGAGCTCTATTCCTGGAACAAAGAGGACAAGTACAGCGAAACCAAATAAGGGAAACGCCTGCGCTTGACGGCGGAGAACAAATCATGCGGAAAACGGGAAGGACTGTCCACAGTCCTTCCCGTTTTTTCTTTTGGTATTTTTTGCCCCAAGACCTTGCTTTTTGCCGCAAGGTGTGCTATACTATAACCGTCACACATCTTTATAGCACTCTCCTGGGGTACGAACGGGCAGTTCGTATCTCTATTTCCCTGTTAGGTGGAAGTTTGTGTGACAACAATCGGAGATACAATGCAGGGCGTGTCTTCGGTTGAGGACGCGCTTTTTTTGCGCCTTGCCCTTTTACATAGAGAAAAAATTTTGGAGATAGTAAAATGAAACGCAAAATTTTGTTGGTGTTGCTTTCGCTGCTGTTCTGTGTTTCCTGCGCGGTTATTTTTTCGAGTTGCGACGTGGTAAGTGATTTATTCGGTTCATTGGGCGACACCGGTTCGTCAAACGGTTCGCAGTCGGGCAATCAATCAGATTCGGGCGGCGAGGATATGCCGTCGGAAGAAATTGATGTCGGCATGCTTACATTTATTCATCATTCAGAAGGCTATGGTATTTCCGATTGCGATACATCAGCTATATCGGTGGAAATTCCTACGACTTATGAAGGGGAACCCATAACGAGTATCGGACCATATGCGTTCCAGGATTGCATTTTACTTGAAAGCGTAATCATCGGTAACAGTGTGACGAGTATCGGATATACTGCGTTTCGGGGTTGTAGTTCTCTTGAGAGCGTAGTAATTGGCGACAGTGTGACGAGTATCGAATATAATGCGTTTGAGAATTGCCGTTCGTTGGTGAGCATAGAAATTCCCGACGGGGTGACAGTGATTGGGGATTCTGCGTTCGAGGGTTGCAGTTCACTTGTCAGCTTAACAATCGGCAATGGTGTGAAAACCATTGGATATGAAGTATTCAATGGTTGTAGTTCTTTGAAGGATGTAACCATCGGTGACGGTGTGACGTTTATAGGAGAGTATGCGTTCTATGGTTGCAACGCAATAGAAAGTGCAACAATCCCCGTAATAGCGATTGATTATATTCCCAAAACGAACCTGAAAAATGTTGTAATTACAAGCGGAGAGACTATTGAAAGTAGGGCGTTCAGGGATTGCAGTTCGTTGGAGAGCGTAACGATCGGCAATAGTGTGACAAGTATCGGATATGATGCGTTCGATAGGTGCAGTTCGCT
This sequence comes from uncultured Clostridia bacterium, assembly GCA_944376455.1. Taxonomy (GTDB): domain Bacteria; phylum Bacillota; class Clostridia; order Christensenellales; family Borkfalkiaceae; genus RGIG4074. The sequence continues at coordinate 8,233 of CALWCO010000014.1, read as the reverse complement.
GGAGAGTGTAACGATTGGCAACGGTGTGGCAAGTATCGGAGATTGGGCGTTCACTGGTTGCAGTTCGCTGGAGAGTGTAACGATTGGCAACGGTGTGGCAAGTATCGGAGATTGGGCGTTCAGTGATTGCAGTTCGCTGGAAAATGTGTATATAACAGACATAGCGGCATGGTGCGGCATCTCTTTCAGAAACTCTGCTGCAAATCCTTTGTATTATGCAAAGAATTTGTATCTGAACGGAGAACTTGTAACAAATCTTGTGATTCCTGACGACGCTACGAATATTGGGAGTTATGCGTTCTTCGGTTACAGTCCGCTGATAAGCGTAGCGATTGGCGACGGTGTAACGAGAATCGGAAATTATGCATTCGAGGATTGTAGTTCGTTGGAGAGCGTAATAATCGGCAATGGTGTGACGAGTATCGGAAGTTATGCCTTTTATGGTTGCAGTACGCTGGAGAGCATAGAAATTCCCGACAGTGTGGCGAGTATTGAAGCATGTGCGTTCTATAATTGCAGTTCGCTTGCAAGTATAGAAATTCCCGACAGTGTGACGAGTATTGAAGCATATGCGTTCTATAATTGCAGTTCGCTTGCAAGTATAGAAATTCCCGACAGTGTGACAAGTATCGGAAGTTATGCGTTCTATAATTGCATTTCTCTTGAAAGTGTTACAATTCCAGACGGTGTGACGAGTATTAGAGATTATACGTTCTATAATTGTAATTCGCTTGTGAGCATAGAAATTCCCGACAGTGTGACGAGTATCGGAAATTCTGCGTTCAGAGGTTGTAGTTCGCTTGCAAGTGTAACGATCGGCAATGGTGTGACGAGAATCGGAGAGGATGCGTTTTTCGGTTGCAGTTCGCTGGAGAGTATCGAAATACCCAACAGTGTAACGAGTATTGGATATGAGGCTTTCTATAATTGCAGTTCGCTTGCAAGTGTAACAATTGGTGATGGTGTGACGAGTATTGAAGCATATGCGTTCAGATATTGCAGTTCGCTGGAGAGTGTAACAATTGGTGATGGTGTGGCGAGAATCGAATTTTGTGCGTTCGAAGGTTGCAGTTCGTTGAAAAGTGTATATATAACGGATATAGCAGCATGGTGTGGTATTTCTTTTGAGAGGTTTGATGCAAATCCTTTGTATTATGGTAGTAACCTATACTTGAACGGAGAACTTGTAACAAATCTTGTAATACCTGACAGTGTGACGAGTATCGGAAGTTATGCGTTCTATAATTGCAGTTCACTTATAAGTATAGAAATCCCCGACAGTGTGACGAGTATCGGAGGTAGTGCGTTCTATAATTGCAGTTCGTTGGAGAGTGTAACGATCGGCAATGGTGTGACAACAATCGAAAGTTATGCGTTCTATAATTGCAGTTCGCTGGAGAGTATAGAAATCCCCGACAGTGTGACAAGCATTGGATATGAAGCGTTCAGAAATTGCAGTTCGCTGGAGAGTATTGAAATACCCGACAGTGTGACGAGTATCGGAGAGAGTACGTTTAGGGATTGCAGTTCGCTGGAGAGTGTAACAATTGGTGATGGTGTGGCGAGAATCGAACTTTTTGCGTTCTATAATTGCAGTTCGTTGAAAAGTGTATATATAACGGATATAGCGGCATGGTGCGGCATCTCTTTCGAGTACAGTGATGCAAATCCTTTATCTTATGCCAGCAATCTATACCTGAACGGAGAACTTGTAACAAATCTTGTAATACCTGACAGTGTGACGAGTATCGGACATAGAGCGTTTTATAATTGCAGTTCACTTGTGAGTATTGAAATTCCCGACAGCGTGACGAGTATCGGAGGTAGTGCGTTCTATAATTGCAGTTCGTTGGAGAGTATAGAAATCCCCGACAGTGTGACGAGTATCGGAGGTAGTGCGTTCTCTGGTTGCAGTTCGCTGGGGAGTATAGAAATCCCCGACAGTGTGACGAGTATCGGAGGTAGTGCGTTCTATGGTTGCAGTTCGTTGGAGAGCGTAACAATTGGCGACGGTGTGACGAGTATCGGAGGTAGTGCGTTCTATGGTTGCAGTTCGCTGGAGAGCGTGTATATAACGGACATAGCGGCATGGTGCGGCATTTCTTTCGAGGATTATAATGCAAACCCTCTGTATTATGCCGGCAATCTATACTTGAACGGAGAACTTGTGACGAATCTTGTGATTCCAGACGGCGCAACGTGTATTGGGAATTATGCGTTCGATAATTGTAGTTCACTTGTAAGTATTGAAATTTCCGACAGTGTGACGAGTATCGGAAATCATGCGTTCTATAATTGCAGTTCGTTGGAGAGTGTAACAATCGGAAATGGTGTGACAACAATCGAAAGTTATACATTTTATGGTTGTAGTTCGTTGAAGAGAATCGAGATTCCGGACGGAGTGACGAGTATCGAAAATTTTGCGTTTTATAATTGCAGTTCACTTGTGAGTATTGAAATCCCCGACAGTGTGACGAGTATCGGTGATTGTGCGTTTATGGGTTGCAGTTCGCTTACAAGCATAGAAATTCCCGACAGTGTGACGAGAATCGAAGGTTCGGTGTTCAATAATTGCAGTTCTCTGAAAAAAGTTACAATTCCCGACGGAGTGACGAGTATCGAAAATTCTGCGTTTTATAATTGCAGTTCACTTGTGAGTATTGAAATCCCCGACAGTGTGACGAGTATTGAAGTTTCGGCGTTTATGGGTTGCAGTTCACTTAAAACTGTCTATTACGGCGGCGATGCGGCAGGTTGGGAAACGATTTTGATCGATGGTAATAATTCCGACCTCACTTCCGCGACGATTTACTACTCCGCAACGCAGCCGACTGGGGCGGGCAATGATTGGCACTACGCGGCTGACGGCGTAACGCCCGTCGTCTGGTAGCGCCGAGCCGGATCGAACGGATGAAAAAAACGATGCCGATAAATGATTCTTTGCAACCATCATATCCATTGACAAGAAAGGGGACGGCCGATTGCGGCCGTCCCCGTTTCTTGTCATGGAGGAAAAATAAGAGTATATAAAAAATAAAACTTTGTCAAAAAAAACGGCTTGAAAATATTTTCTTTGCATTCTATAACAAATTCGGTAATATGTTTTTTTTCAGAATACAAGAGTAAAATTGCGGAAAAACGACCGAAATTTCTCGGATTCGGTTTACAAAAAAGTAGAGCGTAAAATAATTCGGGGAGAAAATTAAGGACAAAAAAGCGATGGCTTTTTCGTAAAAAATAATAAGGGGGCGACAAAAATGCAAAAGAGTAAATGGGACGCCATGAAACGAATAGCATTGATGGTTGTGGCCGTTATGCTGTTCTGCCTGATGGGTGGGACCATGGCGGCTTGCGGTCCGACAACGATTGAGCTCGACAAGACCACTTTGGCGCTTTGCGTCGGCGACGTTGAGCGGTTGAAGGCGACCGTGTCCGACGAGGAGGCGGAAGTTGTTTGGACGAGCAGCGACGAGGAAGTCGTAACTGTCAGAAACGGTACGGTCACCGCGAGAAGTGTCGGTAGCGCTACGATTACGGCCGCCGTCGGAGAGGCTTCGGCAACCTGTGAAGTAACGGTTACGACACGAACGGTCACATTGAGCGAAGAGGCGATTACGTTGGATTGCCATACGAGCGAAACAAAGACGCTGACGGCAACCGTTTCGGACGGCAGAAAAGTCAGTTGGTCGAGCTCCAACTCTTCGGTTGCGACGGTCAGCGGCGGCACCGTTACGGGCGTCAAACCCGGCACCGCGGTCATTACGGCAACGGCGGGAACGGCTTCTGCCGAATGTACCGTCACCGTCATCGACAGTAGCAGAGATCCGTCTTATTATATCCTGACGAGCAGTCAGAATGCGGGCTGCATTGCCGATCCCGGTACCTGGTATATGTTCATGGACGGTGGTTTGGGCGCGTCTTCCTTTGTGGAAGAGCCGTATTATGAGAAGAATTCCGTCGGCGTGACCTTTACAAGTTCGGCGTCGTCGAGCGCGATCGGTAATCTCTATTTCCGTTATCAACCCGATGCGACGAGCGACGGCAAGGCGTTGCAAGTCGGCGATACATATACGGCGGAATTGGACGTTACGATGAGCCATGCCGGCACCATCCGTCTGAGCATGGGTTCGACCGATGGCGGGACGAAGTCCTATACCATGAGCATTGCGGCGAATGAAAAGACGCACGTCGCTTGGACTTGCACGCTGGGCGATACCGTTCCTTTCACGATCACGGCGAGAGACGTCAAAACGGACGGGGAAAATAATTTCGTATTCCTTTGCGAGAACATCACCTTTACCCAAGGTGCATTGCCCGTTCTGGCTTTGAATCAGAGCAGAATGACGCTGAACATGAGCGGCACGAAGACCGGGCAACTGTCCGCAACGCTCGACGGCGAGCCCGCGACGGGCCTTTCCTGGAAGTCTGCCGACGAAACCGTGGCGACGGTCAGCGACGGCGGTCTGGTGACGGCGGTCGGCGTCGGCTCGACGGTCATCCGCGCCACCAACGGCAGAGTGAGCGCGACCTGTCAGGTGGAAGTCGTCGACGAGGACAGAGATCCCTCGTATTATATCCTGGAAAGCAAGCGGAACGCCGATTGCGTTGCGAGCCCCGGGACCTGGTATATGTTCATGGACGGCGGGCTGGGCGTTTCGTCCTTTGTGGAAGAACCGTATTATGAAAGCAACTCCGTCGGCACGACGTTCAAGAGCACGGCCTCTTCGAGCGCGGTCGGAAATCTTTATTTCCGCTATCAGCCCAATCAGGCAAGCGACGGTCAGCCTTTGGCGATCGGCGATGCCTATACGGTGGAATTCGACGTGACCATGAGTTATGCCGGAAGACTTTCCATGAGCATGAACTCTTCCGCGTTTGAAGAAACGCAGACCTATTCGCAGAATGTTGCGGCGAACGAAAAAACACACATTTCCTGGACTTGCAGCGTGGGTGACACGATGCCTTTGAGCATTTCCGTGAAGGATTCCGCGGTGGACGGCGCCGCCGATTTCGTATTCCTCTGCGAAAACATCACTTTCACAAAAGAGGCCTTGCCCGTTCTTTCGATTGATCCCGCCAATCTGGCGCTCGATCTGAACGGCACGGCGACGGGGCAGTTGTCGGCGACCCTTGACGGCGAGCCCGCGCAGGGCGTTGTCTGGACGTCTTCCGACGAAACCGTGGCGACGGTCAGCGACAGCGGACTGGTGACGGCCGTTGCCGTCGGCAACGCCACCATAAAGGCGACCGTTTCGGGAAACATTCAGGCAACTTGTGCGGTTACCGTGAGCGACACCGCATTGGTAGAGTATGAATTGCAAAAAGGCAACAACGCCGCATGCGTGGCAAGCCCCGGCACGTGGTTCATGGCTTTGAACAACGGCCTTTCCGACGGCCGTCTCGCCGCGACTCCCGCTTATGACAACGGTTCGATCAGCGTGACGTTCACGTCCGATATGGCGGCGAGCAAAATGACCGACTTCCAGTTGCGTTATCAGCCCGCAGAAACGAGCGACGGCGAAGCGTTGGCGGCAGGCGACAGGATTACCATTGAATTTGACGTGACGATGAACTATGCCGGCGCCATCGGCGTGAATATCGGCGGTGCGGGATCGCAGCTGCAAACCGTGGAAGCGGGGGCGGTGACGCACGTCAGTTTCACGGGTACGTTGTCGGCTACGACACCCATTTCCATCATGGTCAAGTCGGTGGTCGATTACACCGAGGGCGGCGAACAGCTCACGTTCACCGTTTCCGGCTTTACGTTTGCAAAAGCGGCGTAATGCGGGATATGCGTTGTGCGGGAACGGATCTTCTGTAAACAATGATCCTTTGTAAGCAATGCGTATAACGGCGCACGGCAAAAACAATTCCGTTTTTTCCCTGTGCGCCGTTTCTTTGCATTCAGCAAAACGGGAGGAAAAAAATGAAAATCAAGAGAATATTGCCGATATTATTGTTACTCTTCTGTTTCTTGTTTCCGTTGGCGTCTTGCGTCGACGAAAATCCGCCTGACAGCAGCTCGGGCGGAGAAGAAACGGAGGGACTCGATGTTTTGTTGCAGGATGCCGACCAGATGCGATTCGAAACGGCTCCCGTCATAGCCGATGCCTATGTCGTTAACGGCGTCAGCAGCGGAAATGACTCTTTGGACGTCAATTTCGGAAAAGAAGACGTACTGGAAGTCAAGGGAAAAACGAACGGTAATACCCTTTGGAGATATACCTATCTGAAATTTGATCTGGGCGATGTCACGGCCGATAGTTTTGATCAAGTAGAGCTGGAACTGAATTGTACGTTTGCGGAAAATTCGTCGGCATCCCTTTACGTTTATCGTACGGACAACGATTGGACGGAAACGGGCATCACCTTTAACAACCGTCCCGCGCTCGGGGAGAAGCTTGCGGAAGCGTCCGCCGTTTCGACGGGAAAGGTACGTTTCAATCTGACCGATGCGGTGGAGGATGCAAGACAGGCAGGCGCACATGAATTTTCCGTGGTATTGTCCAACGAAAGCGACCCTTCCCGTCGTCTGACCTTTGACGCACGGGAAAAAGAAGGCGGCAAGCCTGCGCAATTGCTCTTTCAAAGCGGTATATCCTTCCGTCTTGACTTGCCTTACGATCAGGGGGAAAATCCTTGGACGTATGCGAGAAAGATCGTGAATGACTGGACGGCGCGGAGTGCCGAGATCTTACAGATCGGCACGACGGGCTCAGAGATCGCCGAAAATAATAATGCGGAATATTCCGATCGCGTGGACGCCGCCTCGGCGGGACAGACGAGCGGCGACGCCGTCAACGATACAACCAATTACGGGGTGTATCCCACCCGTACTCTGGACACCTTGTCGGGGTATGATTATGTGAATGATGAAACGGAACAGTATGACCGATACGGCGGCTTTCAGGGCGGCGCGAAATATGAGGCGACGGGGTATTTTTATACCAAATTCATCGACGGCCGCTGGTGGATCATCGATCCTTTGGGATACCCGTATTACCGCGTGGGGATGAACGCCATTCAGCGCGGCGGAACGTCCAAAACCATATCGCAGTCGATCGAGAAGAAATATTCGACCGTCGAAGCATGGGCGCAGGGGGAAACGGACTTCTTGCAAGATGAATTGGGCTACAATTCGGCGGGCGCATGGTCCGAATATGAAGTGCTGATCGAGGCGGAGAATCCGCTTTCGGAGACGACGTTGCTCTATTTTGCATCGAGATATGCCTCTTCCATCGGGTCGAACACTTCGACGAGCGGCAGCACGACGTTTGCCAACGGCTGTATGCCCGTATTCGACCCTGACTTTGCAAATTTCTGTGACGAGCGTGCAAAGAGTATCGTCGAACCGTATGCCGAAAGTTCCGATATTTTCGGATGGTTGCTCGACAACGAGCTGGAACAATCGATTTCGATGCTGGACAGTTTTATGGGGCTTGATCCGACGGAAGAAAAAAATGCCTATTCTTATGCGACCGTCTGGACATTCCTGTACGATAAGTTGGGAACGCCCTATATTTCGTCGGATAACATTACGGACAGTTTGCGTAAGGAGTTCCGCGCTTTCCTGTACGACCGATATTTCGATGTGGCCGTCAATGCCGTCAAACGCTATGACGAGAACCATATGATCCTCGGTTGCCGTTTCCTGCCGTCCTGCTATAAGGACGAAATGGTCATGAAGGTGGCCGCCTATTGGAACGACATCATCACCTTCAACTATTATAACGTCTGGACGCCGGACGCAAAACTCCTTGCCGACATGCACAATTGGACGAATAAGCCGTTCATTGCCACGGAATGGTATGCGAAGGGGATGGATATGTGTGAGCCCGGAAGCGGTTATACCAATAAATCGGGCGCGGGCTGGACGGTGCGCACGCAGGCCGACCGCGGAAAATTCTATCAGAATTATGCGCTCGCTTTGATGGAGTGTAAATATTGCGTGGGGTTTGACTGGTTTAAGATGTGGGATAACGATCCTGAAGATTTGCAGACCGATCTTTCCAATCGCAATGCCAACAAGGGGATCTATAACATTTATTATGAGCCTTACACCGAGTTGACCGATCGGATGGCAGAGCTGAATAAGAACAAATACTCGCTTATCTCTTTCTTCGATGAAAGATAAAGGAGAAAAAGGTCATAGACAGGATGAATTGTCAAACTAAGTGCAACACTTGATAAGATTTTCTTGGAACAAATCTTGCGGTGTTCGGAAATGCAAAAC
>CALWCO010000013.1 GCA_944376455.1 uncultured Clostridia bacterium | reverse complement strand
AGTATTCATGAGTAACGACCTCGTTTGTTTGGTTTTTTTGTGGTGATTAAACTATATCACAAACTTTTTGGTTCGTTGCTCTTTTTTTATGCCCTCTGTCTCACATCTATTGTAATCCTACAGTTTTTCTTCATTCTGTCAAAAAACACCCATTGACTTTTTCACGGTTTCGCAGTATAATAGAAAAGATTTGTATAAATCAAAACAATGTATCGACACGGAGGAATTTGAAACATGAAAAACTATTTTGACCTGACCGGCCAGGTTGCCGTCGTAACGGGTGCATCCACGGGCTTGGGCGTGCAGATGGCAAAGGCTTTCGCCTCTCAGGGCGCGAACATCGTGCTCATCGCGCGCAGAAAGAACCTGCTCGACGAGAACGCCGCCGCCATTGAAAAGGAATTCGGCGTGAAGACGCTCGCCGTCGCTTGCGATATCACCGATACCGAAGCGGTGAAGGCGGCCGTCAAGGCTACCATGGACGCGTTCGGCCGCGTGGACATCCTGGTGAACAACGCGGGTACGGGTGCTGTCGCCCCCGCCGTCGACATCACGGACGATCAGTTCAACAACGAGCTGAAAATCGACCTCTTCGGCTCCTTCATCTGCGCGAGAGAATTCGCCAAGGAAATGCTTAAAAAGAAATACGGCCGCATCATCAACATTGCTTCCATGTACGGCCTGGTCGGCAACATGGCCGCAACCTGCGCGCCCTATCACGCGGCAAAGGGCGGCGTGGTCAACCTGACGCGCGCTTTGGCCGCCGAATGGGGCAAGGACGGTATTACCGTCAATTCCATCTGTCCGGGATATTTCTGGACCCCGCTCACCAAGGATACGTTGGAAACGGAATGGTTCGCCGCTTACGCAAAGGGCGCCATCCCCTTGGGACGCTATGGCAAAGAAGGCGAACTCGATACCTGCGCGCTCTTCCTCGCCTCCCCCGCTTCTTCCTATGTCAACGGACAGAACATCGCCGTGGACGGCGGTTATACTGCCATCTGACGAACGCAAAAAAAACAACCGTACAACTTCTTCCCGCCGCGACAAAGCGGCGGGATTTTTTTACAGAATCCCTTGCGAAAGAACTTTTTTCACCAACTTTTTACCATATCTTCCCCATGCTTACGCGCGCGGGCGACCGTATTTACTTGACATATCGGCGTAAAAATGCTAAACTGATATGGTATAGCAAAATTTTTATTACGAATGCGAGGTACAATTTTATGGGAATGACAATGTCGCAGAAAATTCTCGCGGCGCACGCGGGATTGAAAAGCGTGAAGGCGGGCCAGCTCATCGAAGCCAAGCTGGATATGGTACTCGCCAACGACATCACCGCGCCCGTCGCCATCAAGGAATTCGATAAAGCCGGCGCGAAATGCGTCGCGTGTCACGATAAGATCGCTTTGGTCATGGATCATTTTACCCCCAACAAGGACATCAAAGCCGCCATGCAGTGCAAGACGGTGCGCGAATTTGCAGGGCAACAGAACATCGACAACTTCTTCGATGTGGGACAAATGGGCATTGAACACGCCCTCCTGCCCGAACAGGGCCTCGTCGGCGCGGGAGATCTCGTCATCGGCGCCGATTCGCATACCTGCACTTACGGCGCTCTGGGCGCCTTCTCCACGGGCGTCGGCTCCACCGACATGGCCGCGGGCATGATGACCCAGTCCGCCTGGTTCAAAGTCCCTGCCGCCATCTCCTTCGTGTTGAAAAACAAGCCCGCGAAATACATCACGGGAAAAGACATCATCTTACATATCATCGGTAAGATCGGCGTCGACGGCGCGCTGTATAAATCCATGGAATTTTCAGGCGACGGCGTGCAATATCTCTCCATGGACGACCGTTTCACCGTCTGCAACATGGCGATCGAAGCGGGTGCGAAAAACGGCATTTTCCCCGTGGACGACGTTACGAGGGAATATATGCAGGGACGTTTCAAGCGCACGCCCGTCGAATATACCGCCGATGCCGACGCGCCCTACGAAAAGGTCATCGAAATCGATTTAAGCCAACTGAAACCGACCGTTTCCTTCCCCCACCTGCCCGAGAACACCAAGACGCCCGAAGCATGGGACGATCGGAAGATCGATCAGGTCGTCATCGGATCGTGCACCAACGGGCACATCTCCGACTTGCGCATCGCGGCCGAGGTGCTGAAAGGCAGAAAGGTAGCAAAGCACATGCGTTGCATCATCATTCCCGCCACACAGACCATTTACCTGCAGGCCATTCATGAGGGATTGGTGGATATCTTCATTCAGGCGGGAGCCATCGTTTCCACGCCCACCTGCGGACCTTGCTTGGGCGGACACATGGGCATTCTGGCAGAAAACGAACGTTGCGTTTCCACGACCAACCGCAACTTTGTGGGGCGCATGGGACACATCACGAGCGAAATTTATCTCGCTTCCCCCTATGTCGCCGCGGCGAGCGCGGTGGCGGGCAGAATTGCCACGCCCGATATGCTGTAAGAGTTGAAAGGAGAATAAAATCGTATGAAAGTACAAGGCAGAGTTTTCAAATACGGCAACGACGTGGATACGGACGTCATCATCCCCGCGCGCTATCTCAACACCACTTCCGAAACGGAACTGGCTTCCCACTGCATGGAGGACATCGATAAAGATTTCGTCAAGAAGGTACAGAAGGGCGACATCATCGTGGCACAGGACAATTTCGGCTGCGGTTCCTCGCGCGAGCACGCGCCCATCGCCATCAAGGCGAACGGCGTTTCCCTCGTCATCGCCAATTCTTTCGCGCGCATCTTCTATCGCAACTCCATCAACATCGGCCTTCCCATCCTCGAATGCCCCGAAGCGGTGAAAAACATCTCCGCGGGCGACGTCGTTTCCTGCGACCTCGCCGCGGGCGTCATCGTCAACGAAACGACGGGTCAATCCTTCACCGCCGAGCCTTTTCCTCCCTTCATTCAGGAAATCATCGACGACGGCGGACTGATGAAACACATTCAGAAAAATCTTAATAAATAAAGGAACCAAATCCCTTTCCGCCCCGCATCCCGTCCTTGGTTTGCGCGGACGGCACCGATCATAAGGAGTATTATCATCCATGAAAAAACATATCGTTGTATTGGCGGGCGACGGCATCGGACCCGAAATCACCGACGCCGCCGTCGAAGCGCTGCAAAAGGTCGCCGTGCTGTACGGCCACGAATTTACCTTTGAACATTGTCTGATGGGCGCATGCGCCATTCACGCGACGGGCGAACCCCTCCCCGAAGAGACAGTGAAAAAATGCCTCGCGTCCGATTCCGTGCTCCTCGGCGCGGTGGGCGTGAAAGTGGATGACCCGTTCATCAATTCTCTGCCCGGGAATAAACGCCCCGAAGCGGGACTTCTGGGTATCCGCAAAGCCATGGGGCTCTATTCCAACGTGCGCCCCGCAAGACTCTTCCCCGCGCTGGCGGGTGCGTCCCCTCTGCGTAAAGATATCGCCGATAAGGGCATGGATCTCGTCATCGTCCGCGAACTCATCGGCGGCATCTATTTCGGCAAACGGGGCGGCGGCGTCGATCCCGACATGGGCGAATTTGCCTGGGACACCGAACAATACTCCGTCAAAGAAGTTACCCGCATCGCCAAAATCGCCTTTGAAATGGCGCGCGGCAGAAGAAAGAAGGTAACTTCCATCGATAAGGCCAACGTGCTCGATTCCTCCCGTCTGTGGCGGAAAACGGTGCACGAAGTCGCAAAGGACTATCCCGACGTGGAATTGGTCGATATGTTGGTGGACAACGCCGCGCAACAGCTGGTAAAGGACCCTTCGCAGTTCGACGTCATCGTGACGAGCAACATTTTCGGCGACATTCTCTCGGACGAAGCGGCAATGATCACGGGTTCCATCGGTATGCTGTCCTCTTCTTCCCTGGGCGACACCAAATGCGGGCTCTATGAGCCGATCCACGGTTCCGCCCCCGACATCGCGGGCATGGATATTGCCAACCCCATCGCAACCGTTCTGGCGGGCGCCATGATGCTGCGCGATTCCTTCGGCCTCACCGCCGAGGCGAAAGCCATCGAAAACGCCGTGGACAAAGTACTCGACAAGGGATACCGCACGGCGGACATCATGAGCGCGGGCATGCAGCAGGTCAAAGGCAGCGAAATGCGCCGCCTGATCGTGGAGCACATCGAAAAGGCATAAAAAGGGATTGGCAAAGGGACTTTGTTCCTTTGCCAAAGGTGCGGGAACGGCGTTCCCGCGGTAAAGGTACTTTATTCCAAGGGGCGCCGCCCCTTGACAAACCCCGTTCAAGGGACCACGTCCCTTGAAAATCCCGTATCGGGATAACATGGGATCGCAAAGGGACTTTGTTCCTGTGCCAAGGGGGGGGGAACAGCGTTCCCGCGATGAGAGTACGGTATCCCAAGGGGCGCCGCCCCTTGACCCCGTTCAAGGGACCACGTCCCTTGAAAATCCCGTAACGGCACGACAACACGGGATTGCAAAGGGACTTTGTTCCTTTGCCAAAGGTGCGGGAACAGCGTTCCCGCGGTAAGGGTACTGAATACAAGGGGCGCCGCCCCTTGACAAACCCCGTTCAAGGGACAAGTCCCTTGAAAATCCCGTATCGGACGTGCGGCAAAAGCCGCGCGACTGTAGCAAGACAGAAAAAAATTATGAGCATCACGGAAAACGTACAGAACACCTTAAAAGAACTTGCCGCGGGCAATTGCTTTCACGAGCCCGTAACCCTCGTCGCGGCGACCAAGACGCGCACGGCGGAAGAGATCAATGAAGCGATACATGCGGGCATTACCGATATCGGCGAAAACCGCGTGCAGGAATTCCGCGACAAATACGACGCCGTACAGGGCGCAAACCGGCATTTTATCGGCCACTTACAGCTCAATAAGATCAAATATCTCGTCGGAAAGACCTATCTCTATCAGTCCTGCGACCGCATGGAACTTGCCGAAGAGCTTGCCAAGCGATCGCAAAAAGCGGGCGTCGTCTCCGACGTGCTGGTTGAAGTCAATATCGGTTGCGAAGAGAGCAAAAGCGGTTTTGCCTATGAAAATGCCTTTGCCGCCTATGAAAAAATACGCGAGACCGACGGTCTGCGCGTACGCGGGTTTATGGCCATGCTGCCCCTCGCGGGAGAGCGGGAATTCCTGCTGGATCTCGTGCGGAAGATGCGCACGCTGTACGAAAAAGCCAAAGCGACCGACCAAAATATCGCTTTTCTCTCCATGGGCATGAGCGGGGATTATAAACTCTGCCTCGAGGGCGGGAGCAATATGGTGCGACTCGGCACATCCCTCTTCGGCGCACGCAATTACAATATCTGAAACAACGAATACATACACATCGCCGACAGACCGTTATTTTCGGGCATGGTCGGCGCAAAAACAGTCTGTTTACTCAAAAATAACCGTAAAAGGAGGCTATACATCATGCACATGACCCACCAGGAAATTCTCGAATACACCCAAAGACAATCCGAGCTGTTCCACAAAAAGGACGACACGGCGTTGCCGCTCTACGACAAGTATAACGTCAAGCGCGGCCTGCGCGACAAGAACGGCAACGGCGTCGTGGCGGGACTGACGCACATTTCCGAAATCAACGCGTTCAAGACGGTGGACGGCGTCAAAACCCCCTGCAACGGAGAACTGTACTACCGCGGCATCGACGTGAAAACACTCATTCAAGGATTTTTACAGGACAATCGGCCGGGGTTTGAAGAGACCGCTTACCTGCTCCTCTTCGGCGTCCTGCCCAACGCACAGGAGTTGGAAGAGTTCAAGCAAATCCTGAACGACAGCCGCGTTTTGCCCATGAATTTCACGCGCGACGTCATCATGAAAGCGCCGCCCGAGGACATCATGAGCTCTCTCACCAAGAGCGTCCTCACACTGGCCTATTACGACAAGAACCTGAACGATCTTTCCCTGCCCAACGTTTTGAGACAGTGCTTAAAGCTCATCGCGCTCTTCCCCATGCTCGCCGTGTACGGGTACAATGCCTATGATCACTACGGCAAGGGCGAAAGCCTGTTCATCCACAATCCCGACAAGAAACTTTCCACGGCGGGCAATATTCTTCGCATGCTCCGCCCCGACAAGCAGTACTCCCCGCTGGAAGCGCGGGTGCTGGATGCCGCGCTGATCCTGCACATGGAACACGGCGGGGGCAACAACTCGGCGTTCACCGCGCGCGTGGTAACTTCTTCGGGATCGGACACCTATTCGGTGATGGCGGCGGCGCTCTGCTCGCTCAAGGGGCCCAAGCACGGCGGCGCGAATATCCGCGTGGTACAGATGATGCGGGACATCAAACGGCACGTCAAAGACACGGACGACGAGGAAGAATTGGAAGCCTATCTCGCTAAAATTCTCGACAAACAGGCATTCGATAGATCGGGCTTGATCTATGGCATGGGGCACGCCGTCTATTCCCTTTCCGACCCGCGTGCGGACGTGTTCCAGGGATTCGTCGAACAGCTTGCCCACGAGAAAGGGCGCAGCAAGGATTACCGCCTGTATTCCTCTGTCGAACGGCTCGCCAAAAAGCTCATCGCCGAAAAGCGGCACATTTATAAGGGCGTCAGCGCGAACGTGGATTTCTATTCGGGGTTCGTTTACAGTATGCTGAACATTCCCGAAGAGCTGTTCACCCCCATCTTTGCCATGGCGCGCGTGGTCGGTTGGAGCGCGCACCGCATGGAAGAATTGGTCAACATGGACAAGATTATCCGCCCCGCCTATGTCGCCATCGGCGAACGGCAGGATTACGTGCCCCTGTCCGAACGGAAGTAAATTTCTTTCAGCGCACAAAGTTGTATCCGCTCCCCGATATTTCCGTACCATTTTACCCGTTTTTTGCGGGCATGGATAGGTCGGAATATTCAAACATTGTAAAAAAGGAAGGCTCTCGCGCCTTCCTTTTTTTGTGCTGCCCTCGCGGCGACCGCCGCGGGGGGGGGGCAAATATTTCCATCACGTCAGACAGAGACTGCCCTCCCGCGCGCAGGAAAATCCCGTGCCGTTTCAGGCATGATAAGAAACACATTCCGCCTCGAGGATCAAAAGAAGCATCATCTCCGTGGGCGAATCCGATCGGTCCGTCACCGCTTCAACGGGACCGTACAGCCTGCCGCGACCGCGGTCAAGACCGCAATAGCCGTAAGAACAGTTGGTTATATCCCGACCGTTTTTGTCTTCGGCTTTCCGCAAGCCGCCGAACGTGTGATAAAAACGGATCTCTTCCGCCGTCAGTGCATCGTGGCGGAAGACCACGGTACACTCGATAAAATTCCCGCTCAATCCCTCGGCGCACACAAAGCTCTGCAGATCGGCGTGCAATTTTTCCAACGCCGCCCGTTCCGCATCCGCCTGAAAACTGTTTTTCACCGACAACGCCGGCAGAAAAAACACTTCGGCGATCGGCTCTTTTTGGCTGTATGCATTGTCCCCCGCATGAAAGAAGATATATCCGTTCTGCCATTCCCGCGCGGAAAAACCTTTTCCTTGCAATAAGTGGGCGAATGTCTCACGGCTGTCCGGCCCGGAAGCGTCGACAATGTATTCCGACAGCTCCCCCTTGGACAGCATCCGATCGTAAAGACGGGATTTTTTCTCCGTCATCGCCTTTGCATACTCGTCCGTGGCTTCAAATTTCTTTTGAATGTAACGCCACACGCAAAGGATGACGAAACAGGCAAAAGCCAAAATACTTTCACTGATCAACACCCCGTCGGACACCTCGCCGCCGTTGACGCCGCTGTACACCAAAAGAACCACAAGGGCAACCGAACAAGCGGCGACCAGTGCCAACAAAATCCGACCGATGATTTTATACATATCCCCTTTTCCCTCATCAATTTTTTTGTTTATCAATTTTTGTCCAAACGCATTTTTTACAGATCGAAGGCGATGGCCGTGATGTCGTCATCGAACGAACCGCCGCAAAACTCTTTGAGCGCGGTCTGCAAGGACTCGATGAAACGCTGCGCCGTATCACTCTGCAAAAGAATATTTTCCACGCGCTCAATGCCGAACAGTTCTCCCGCGGCATTGCGGCTTTCCGTGACCCCGTCGGTGAGCAGGACGAGAATATCCCCCCGCCGACAGGTCATTGTCCCGTTCTCATACGGGAACGGATCGAACCAATTGGAGACAGGCGGCGCCGCCATCTCGATTTCGCTGACATTCTCTCCGCTGCGCAAAAGCAAGGGCGCATTGTGCCCCGCGATGCAATAATAGATCTTTTCCGCGGCGGTGTCGATGCGCACGGCCGCCACGGTGATGTATGACTTCTCGTCGAGATTGAGTTCGCGGAATTTTACGTCCAGCCGCCGAAGCGCGCGGGCGGGCGACGGCTCGTCGCGGTCAAAGCCTGCACGCACAAAGGAGGACAGCATGCCCGCGGCAATGCCCTTGCCCGATACGTCTGCCAACACGCCGAAAGTGTTCTTGCCGCTCCCGCAATCGAGTTCGTATACGTCGGGCAGATCCCCGCCGATCTCGCGGCAGGGAATGTACATATAGGCATACGGCACGCCGCCCGCCGCCTTGCCCGCAGGCAGGAGACGTTGCTGTATGGAGTGTGCCGTGTTCAGTTCTTTGACCAATTCCTGTTCATGTATGCTCTCCACCAAACCCAGACAATGCTTTCGGTCAAGCGCGACAGCATACAGCCGTAAAGACACCTCCCGCTTTTTTCCGTTCTCCGCGAGCGTGACGGGTATGTCCTCGGACTGCGCCTTGGCACCGTCGAAAGCCCCGTCGAACAGACGTTTCAGCCGACAGGAAGCACAAGCCGCACCTTTACCGCATGCCGACACACGCTCTCCGCAACCGATGACGTCCTTCCACCTTTTCCCGCGGGACGCCGCCGTCGGAAAATAGCGACGAAAGGCAGCATTGGTGAAACGGACGCCGCCCTTACGGTCGCACACGATGACCGCCGTCGGCAAAGTGTCGAGTATTTTTTTGTAGAGCGAAGAAAAAAGCATGCCTTCCGTCCCCTTTTGCCCTCCGATTTTCACGGCAGGGCGACTTTTCCGCCGCGGAAAAACGCCTTCCGTCTTTTATATACCGGCTTATATATGCCCGCTTGATTGCTTTTATCTGTATATCTGCAAACCGTGCACGATCTTCGCGTCCAGAACGCGGCAGTCGGTGTACAGTTCCCCGTCGAGCTGGACGGTGCGCGCACGGTCGGGGAAAATTTCCGCTTCGTCGCAATAAAAGTGCAATGTGTCCTTCGAGGAAAGGATCTTCCCGCGCATCAAGGCCATAAAGGTGCGGAGCATGCCCAAAAAACTCATCTGTCTGACGAGCACGACTTCCAGCTTTCCGTCCTCCACGGAGGCATTCGGGCAGATGCGGATGCCCCCGCCGATGCGGTCGCCGTTGCACACGGCGGCAAACAGAGCCTTTTCGTTGTACACCGTCCCGTTTACCGAAAGACGCACGTCATAGCCGCGAAACGTGAACAGGCTGACAATGAGGCTCCAGAGATATTTGATCTTTCCCTTTATATTTCCCCGCGCACAGCGTTCGAGGACGGCCACATCCATCCCCATTCCCCCGACGTTGAGACATCTGCGCCCGGAGAAGTCTATGTAATCCACGGGCTTGACGTCGTCGCGCAAAACGGGCGCCATGGCCGTGTCGGGATCAAAGGATATGCCCGCCGCCGTGCAAAAATCGTTGCCCGTTCCCGCGGGAATGAGCACCATGCGCACCTTTTGCGGATCTTTCAACCCGTTGAGCACTTCATGAAAGGTGCCGTCCCCGCCGATGACGACGAGTTCCTCGGCATCATCGGGCAAACTTTCGGCGATGGCGCGGGCATGGCCGCGATAGAGCGTTTCATACAATTCATATTCCCTACCCGCTTCCCGAAGCCTGGCACAGACTTTGTCCAAGGCGAAACGGCTGCCGCCGTTCTTTGCCGTCGGATTATAAATGATATGGTGTTTCATGCCCTCATCCTCCGCAATCGTCCGCTTTTAGTATACAACATTTTTTCGGGAATTGCAATTTATTTTGAAATTTGCTATACTGTATTTGCAAAAAAATTATAAACGGCGCAACCGTCTGCCTGTTTTTTATGTTATACTTAACAGTATACATAACCGATTGCGTAAGGAGAAAACAAAAAATATGGAACTGCTGCTCATCATCGATCTGATTTTAACGGGAATATGTCTGCTCGTGCTCGTCATTCTTCTGCTTCGCCGCGGGCAAAACGGCGCGGGCGCGAACGGAGATACCGAACGCGAGCTCCGCGCGCTCGGGGATAAAATCGACAAACTGGGAAACGTCGCCGACTACACCACGCGCCGCGTCGGCGAGCTCAACGACCGCACGGAATACCGACTGAACATGATCCAGAAACAACTGAACGACGACATCAAATACATGTCCCAAGCCAACGCCGAAAATCTGGAGATCATCCGCCGCACGGTGGACGAGAAACTCTCCTCCACGCTGGAGGGAAAACTCGGCAAGAGTTATTCCCTCATCAATGAACGGCTGGAGGCCGTCTATAAGGGGCTCGGCGAAGTGCGCGGCCTCGCCCAGAGCGTGGGCGACATTAAAAAGGTATTTACAAACGTCAAGCTGCGCGGCACCTGGGGCGAAACGCAACTGGACGCTCTGCTCGCACAGATGCTTTCCCCCGAACAGTATGCGGCAAGCGTGCGGCTCAATCCTCTCTCGGGGGCCATGGTCGATTTCGCCGTGAAGATTCCTTCCAAGGATGAAGAACTCGTCTGGCTGCCCATCGACAGCAAGTTCCCCGTCGAGGAATACCAACGCCTCATCGATGCCTCCGACGCCTTCGACAAGGCCGCCGAGGAACGGGCGCTCAAGAACCTCGAACGCGCCGTCCGCCTGCAGGCAGAATCCATCGCCGAAAAGTATATCCTGCCGCCGACGACGACCGACTTTGCGGTGATGTATCTGCCGTTGGAGGGGCTGTACGCCGAACTGCTCAAAATGTCCGATCTGTCGGAATTTTTATACCGCAAGCGCATCATGGCGTGCGGCCCGACCAATCTCGGCGCGCTGCTTTCCACCGTGCAGACGGGGTTCAAGACAGCCGCCATCGAAAAACGTTCGGGCGAGCTGTGGCAACTTCTGAACACCTTCCGTTATGAGTTCGCCAAGTTTTCGGATATTTTGGAAAAGACACAGAAAAAACTGCAGGAAGCACAGGACTCCATCGATTCCGCGGCCAAAAAGACGCGCACCATCTCGCGCAAACTCAACGCCGTCGAAGGGCTGGAAACAAACTATCTCGACGACGGGTCGGACACCCCGCCCGCCGCTGACGGACAATAAATTTTTCGAAATAATTTTATCGCGACGACCGTCCGACCGATCAAAAAGGACTTGCTTTTTTGCGGGAAATGTTATATACTTTGACTATGATGAAAATTGAGAAGATCACTGAATCCCAATCCGTTTGTTTCCCCGCCCGCGAAAATTTTGAAATGCGGGACAATACCGTGCAGGGCGCGCGAATCGGCGTCAACGGCAACGCGACCCTCATCGTCAGCCCGCGGCGTTATAAGGTCTACACCGACGGGACCGACCGCGTGAAAATCCTCGAAGGCGCGGGGTTTTTCAAATGGAAACGGGGCGAAACGCCCTTTTCCGCGGGCGATTGTTTCGAAATATGCCGGGTCGGAGAATATGAAATCAACGGCAACGGCGTGTTCATCGTGTGCAAAGATTGACCTTTCGTCCCCTCGGACGTGTTCAAACCATAAACAACGGACAATCCCGTATCCGTTATATCGCACATCAGCAAGGCGGACGGGCGAGAAAACTCGCCCGTCCGCCTTTTTCCGTAAATTAAAATTTTTTAAGTATGATTTTTGAAAAGGTACTTGACAGCATTCCGATTATGGTGTATTATAATTTATAGTAGCAGTATTATCGTATTCGTACGAATAAATTTATTTTGATAAGGAGAAAATTTATGCCTTTTTGCCGTCTGACCGAATCGGAAGTTTTGGATCAACTGAAATATACCTTTGCGAACAATGAATATTTGCCTCAACGGCCCGATCTCAAATATTTTTATGATCAACTGCCTTTCATGGATCGGAACAATATTCAGGAAATTCGGGATAAGACTGTGCGTTTCGGTAAAGTTGACTTTACCGTTCACGTATTCGGGCATCGGGAAAACCAAAACCCGTCCAGTCCTACTTTGCGGGAAGAATTGCACTCCTTTTCCGTCTATGCCTGCAACGATCCCCTCTTCGCCGCCGCAAATGCCGACAGATATTTCTACTGCCCGTCCATCGGCGAGGAATCTTTCGATTCCGATTCCGCCGCCGCCTTGGGCTTAGAAGCCGCCGAAAAACTATTTGCCGAAAATCTGCACATAAACGGATATTCCTATGAATACGCTACCATTGAAAATTGGGAATATATCGGCCGCGGCACGGAGCAGTATACCGAATTCACATTCCGTTATAACCATATGGGACAAAACGCCGATAATATCAAAGGCGTCGGTTACGGTAAGACGTTGACGATTTGCAACGAACCCTATCCCGGACAGACAGTGGTTGAACCCGTCGCCGTCGAAGTACAAGAAGCGAAACCGCCGAAAAAACGCGCCAAGTGGCCCGTCGTGTTGGGTACCATTGTCGTTTTGGCGATTGTTGCCGCCGCCGTTGCCGTCGCTTTCATCTTTATCTGACGGCGGACACCCGACGGGAGCGGAAACATCCCGTTTCCCGCCCGTTGCGGTTTGCACCCGAATGTCTCCCCCGTCCATCCGTTTGCCGAAAGAGCGCACGGCGGCATGAATGCGAAGATTTGCGGTGCGTTGCCATGACAATTGTTGACAAAAACGGGCTCTGCCGGTTTCGGCAGAGCCCGCTTTTTTTTCGGTTGTCCGCATTCTTTCACCGCAGCCGCAAGATCAAAAAAAAATTATTTTTTCCCCGCCGATCCGCGCGGCCGATTTGAATCGGGCAGAATGCCCCCGTTCACGTCCAAACGCCGAAGGCGGAACTTTAAAGTCAAGTCCGGAACCCCGGCCGTTCAAGGCCAAGCCTGACCCAGGAAAAACTTTCACGACGAAGGCCGATCGCCCGTACTTTTTCTCCCCGATGCGCCCCGCGCATCGGGCGTTTCCGTCAAAAACATATCGCCCCCGGGCGCCTGAGGCGCCCGGGGGCGGATGATCTTGTCATGGATTGATTCTTCTGTAAACGGAGAAACCGTTTTTTTTCTCTCTTCCCCCTTCCGCTTTCTTCCGTCTTTGCCCGCCTTCGGCAGCTCCGGATTTGCTTATGCCTATGCTTATGCTTTTGCCTTTTCGCCGAAGAACTCGTTGTAAATGGCCTTGATGGCGCGGTTGCAGTCCTCGTCGGCGACGCCGACGATGATGTTGAGCTCGGAGGAGCCCTGATCGATCATGCGCACGTTGATGTTGGCGTCGGACAGCGCCTTGAAGAGTCTGCCCGAGGTGCCGATGCTGGAAGACATGCCGTGTCCCACCGTCGCGATGAGCGCGATATTGTTGTATACCCGCACGTGATCGGGGTTGACCGTCTGTTCGATCTCGGTCAGCAGGCGGTCGAGCATGCCCAACTGCAACACGTTGCTGTCGATGACCAACGACATCGTGTCGATGCCCGAGGGCATATGCTCGAAAGAGATGTTGTTCTCTTCCAGAATGGAGAGTATCTTGCGCGTAAACCCGATTTCGGAGTTCATCATGGATTTTTCAATGTGGATGACCGTGAAGTTTTTCTTGCCCGCAATACCCGTTACGATATTGCCCGTATAACGGTATTTGGAAAGCGGTACGATCATGGTCCCTTCGTCCTCCGCGCGGAAAGTGTTGCGAATGTTGATGGGAATATTGGCGCCGCGCACGGGGAAGATGGATTCGCTGTGCAGGACGTTCGCCCCCATATAGGACAGTTCCCGCAATTCCTTGTAGGAAAGCACCTTGATGCCCTGCGGGCGCTCCACGATGCGTGGGTCGCAGGCGAGGAAACCGCTGACGTCCGTCCAGTTCTCGTACAGATCGGCGAGCACCGCGCGGGCAACCACCGCGCCCGAAATGTCACTGCCGCCGCGGGAGAAGGTCTTTACCTTCCCGTCTTTATATGCGCCGTAAAATCCCGCAACGACGGCATAAGGCTTGTCCGCGAGGGCACGCGCGACGAGCGCATAGCTCTCCTCGGCGTCAAAAGTGCCTTCGTCGTTGAAACGGATGACGTCCTGCGCGTCCACAAAGGGAACGTCCAAAAGCTCCGCCATGATGCGGCCGCTCAGGTACTCGCCGCGGGAAGCGGCAAAATCGGCGCTCTTTTCTTCGCAGATGCGTTTTTCCGTTTCGTCGAGCACGCCGCCGATGTCCATTTTCAGGCCGAGTTCAGCCACAATATTTTCAAAACGCTGGCGGATCTTGGAAAAAGGCGCGGCACAATTGCCCGTATCCGCCGCGGCGCGTGCGCATTCATAGAGCATATCCGTCACTTTGACGTCGTTGCTGAACCGCTTACCGGGCGCGCTGACCACGACATAGCGACGGTCCTTGTCGCTCTTGACGATGTTTGCGACCTTCTGGATGGTGCTGCCGTCCGCCATGGACGTGCCGCCGAATTTACAGACTTTGATAGACATTCCGTTTATATCTCCTTGCACTCCGTATAATATCTCTTTTCCGTTCCTTCTCCGATGGAGAAAGTCTTGCGGGGAAATGCCCCGTTCTTCTCTATATAATCAAAAAATCCGTCTTTGGCAATCGCGGGAAAGCGTATCCCCGCCCGATCGTCCGCCGCAGACACCAGCGCGGCAAGCGCGTCTTCGCCGTGAATATAATCGATCTCCCCGCCGTATGCCCGCGTGTAACCGCTCAGAAAACGGTCGGTAAAGGCGATTGCCTGCACGATGTCCGTATCGGCAGGGAAGGACAGCATCCGTCCCGCGCGGGCCAAAGGCAACGGGCATTCGCGCATAAACGCGCCGATAAAACGCTCGGCGTCCGTGCCCGCGACAAAGCGGTGAATGGGATGAAAGGCGAGGGCGGGAGAATGCACGCTGATCGCCTCGCAGAGCGCATAGCGCGCGGGATGGGTCTTCCGCTCCAAAGGCGAGAGCGTCTTTTTCTTCTCCTCCCAGCACAGTTTCGCCGCCGCCAGGGAATGATTGCCGTCCCCTACGGCGAACAGGAAGCCGTCCGGCGCGGCGGCGTACAGCCGCCGACGGATCTCCCGCGACAATTCTTCGCCGAGCGCCCAGCCGCAAAGGTGTCCGCCGCCGCGGTTCAGCTCGAAATCGTATAATTTTTCCAAATCTCCGCGGACGACGTCCCCGTCGACGATTCCTTGCAATATCTCCTCTTGCGACCCGTTGTACAGGAGCATGGTATGGGGCAATTCGATCTTTGCGCCCCGCCGCACCGCCGCGCGGGGCGGAAGACGTTCGGGCACGGTGGCTTCCGTGGCGCGGACGGCGGTTTTTGCCGACGCGTCAAAAGAATAAGCCTCCAGATCGATCGCCAGCACAATGCCGTAACGCACCCGATCGGTGTATGCCGTCGTGCGGGCGGTGAGGACGAACCCCCTATCCAAACGGCGCAAAACGCCGTCTTTCAGGTATTTTTCCATGTTCTCGCCGATGACGGCGATGCGCCGCGCGGCGTCCGCGTCTTTGAGATATACCTCGGGCAAAATAAGCCTGCGCGCAGAGGGCGCGTCGCCCGTTTCCGCGTCAAGGCCGTCCCAATAGTCCCTGTCGGACGTGAACTGATCGCAGGCGATGACGGACCATGCCCGCATGAAAGCGGGATCGGCGCATTTTGCGGGCAATAAAATATCGGGAATACAGATGGTATCGGGTGTAAACATTACGGCGTCCAGGCGAGCATATTGAACACGATGACGCAGAAGAACGCCACCACAAGGGCGAGAATGCAGATGCCCGCATTGTTGACGATTTCGTCTTTGAGCCATTTGAAAAACTTCATATTGCCTGATGACCTCCCTTTCGGCGTTCCTTATTTTCCCGCACTCTTTTTATGCCCCGATTGCGCGGTGAAATCTTTCCAGTAATATTCCTGCAGAACGGCACGGAGCATATTATAGTCGGCGTAACGGGTGATTTTGCCCTGCTTGACGATGGAGATGATGCCCGTCTCTTCGGACACGATGAGCGCGGTGACGTTGGTGACTTCGGTGATGCCGATGCCCGCGCGGTGGCGCGTGCCCAGATCCTTTGGATATTTTTCATTGTTCTGCGTCAGGGGCAGGAAGCACCCCGCCGCGAGGATCTTATGCTCTTCGATGATCATGGCGCCGTCGTGCAAGGGCGCCTTGGGGAAAAACACCCCTTCGATGAGCTGTTGGGAAATGTCCGCGTCGAGCATGGTGCCGCTTTCCAGAATCTGTTTGGGCAGGTTGCCGTTGGAGAGGACGACGAGCGCGCCGATGTCGTTTTTGGACATATTCTGCAACGCTTTGATGATCGACTCGATGCACGCCTCCGTTTCGGGCCGCGTCCAGCTCATGACCGCATTGCCGGTTGGCGCGCCGTTTTTACGATCGCGGATGGTGCGTTTGATTTCCAGGCTGAACAACAGGAGCATAAACATGGAAAGCAAAAACAGCGCCAACAGGAAGAGCACCAGCCCCGACTCTTTGACAAAGAGGCAAAGCACGCCCATGAGCACGATGACGACCACATAGATGACGATCAGCCGGTTGGCGTCGTTATTTTTCAATACTTTGAAAACATAATAGATGAGCAGAAAAATCAGAACGGTTTCCAAAAGATAGACGGGCGAAAAACCGGTGAACACGCCGACGAACGCGTCGGCGATCTCTTCCCATGTCATGTCTTATATCCCTCCTGCACCGTGCGCACGGTTTTGCCTTCCGCCGTTCCCCCGCGGGACGGCGAACGGTCTTCGCCACGTATGCGCGCGAAAAAATTTCTTATAGTATCATTATATAGAAAAAACGCAAAAAATCAAAATAAAATTCAATAGGTTTTGAAAAATATTTTCCCGATCGCCGTTTCAAGGGCCGCGGGAAAGGTGATTTCTCCCGCGCGCGCCGTTGCAAGCGCTTCGTACAGGTCGGCATAGTATCCGCCGAGCGTGTCCGCGGGAAAGCGCGCCGCCTGTTCGCGGCTCTTTCTGACGGCATATTCCTTCATGCCCAACGCCTGCGCCGCCTGCAGATCGCTTCCCTTGAAGGCCGACACCTCGAAAAGGGTGCGGAAGTGCGCGCACAGGGCATTGAGAAAGGCATTTTCGTCATACCCCTTTCCCACCATACCGTCCATGATCTCGACGAAACGGGTATAATCCTTGCGCGCCGCCGCCTGCGAAAGTTCGTATAATTTGTACTCCGAATCCCGATACACCAGTGCGTCCACGACTTCGCTCGTAAGGGTTCCGCCGCCGTCGGCATAGGCTTTCAGTTTTTCCGTCTCCCCCGCGATGCGCGCCATGTCGCCGTTGCAATAGCGCACGATGTCCGAACAGACCTTTCCGTCCGCGGCGATCCCTGCCGCCCGCAAGGTGAGATATACCCATTTTACCGCGTCCTGCTCTTCCGCCCGACCGCAATCCACAAACGTTACGTTGGGCTTTTTCTTCCAATCGCAAGCGCCCGTTTTCGGCTTACCCATGCCCGAATTGACGAGGATAAGGACCGAGGTTTCGACGGGACGGGCAAAGAGCGGTTTGAGATAGGTTTCATACTCCCGCTCGGACGGGTAAAATTCACTCACGAGCACCACGCGTTTCTTGCTTAAAAAGGGAAAAGCACAGACCGCTTCGGCGATGCGGGCAATTTTATCCCCCTTCATCGCCGTGCCGTCGAACGAAACATAGTTGAGTTGCGGTTGCGAAAGGCAGGCGGACTTGATCATTTCCGCGCCCTTGTCACGGAAATAGAGTTCTTCCCCCTCCAACAGATAGACGGGTTGCACGCCTTCGCTCTGTAAATGTTTTTTCAATGCCGTAAATTTCATGTCCGCTCGGCTCCTTTCATGCTCTGAACGACCCTTTGTCCGTCCTCATATCCTTGTTCTCTCCGTCACACTCTCCGTCCTTTGTTCTTTCCGTTCCGGTTTTCTTTTTCCCGCATCCTTATCACGGTTTCGGAAAAACTTTGAGAAAGAAATTTCAACGGTTTACGGAAAGTATACCACTTTCCATCCGAAAAATCAACCCGTCGCGCCCCTCTGCGGGGAAAAGGGTAAAATCCGCCCTTGCGGCGGCGGACGAGCCGATCGGGCCGAAACCGCCCGTTATATCGTCAAAGACAACCGAAACCGACCCGTCGGCATGGAAACGATAGTCCGCTCCGTCCACGGAAAACACATCGGCAGACACCGTGCGGCGGGTGCGCAATTCGAGGGTTACGTCCGCGGGGACATAGGCCGTTTCAAACGGGGTAAAGAGCAGACTGCCCGCAACGGCGTTGGCGTTCTCGGCCGCGATCACCACCGCGTCGGGCGCGGCGCCGTGGCGAAAGAGAAAGGTCTGCAGGCGGGAAGAATCGACGCGGCCGTTGACGATCAGAACGTCCGCGTTCTCCGTCTGCACCAGCGCGCAACAATAATCGTCATAATAACACATCTGCACAACGCGGCAGGTCTGCGGCGGAATGTAATTGACGAGCACCGCCTGCACGACCACGGCCGCCGCCAGGAAACACGCGAGCGGAGAAAGCATGCCCTCCCGCACGTTGATGCGACCGCTCCAAAGAAACAAGAGCAGATAAAAACAAACGCAAGCCGCAAAAGACAGGACAAACCCTTTGAGCAGCAGGGAGGAAAAATCGATGAAGCGGAAGACGGCGGCGAACAAAGCCAATCCCTTGCCCGGCAAAAACAGAAACACGGGTGCCGCGACGGGAAACAGACAGGACAGCATTACCGCCGCCAGCAGTATGGGGAAGAAAAGAGAAAACAGCGGCAGAACCGCGAGATTGAGGAGCAACCCCCACACGGAAACATACCCGAACGAATTGAGCATGACGGGCAACATGCCCAACTGCACCGCACAACCGACGGCAAGCGCGGAAAGCGGCTTTTTCAGGACAGGAGCTTTGCGCAAAATTCCCGCTGTCCCGCGTTCAAAAGCGGGCGCGAGCGCCACGATGGACAGATATGCTGCCATGGACAACTGAAACCCGACGGACAAAAGATGCACGGGATTCATCAAAAGAATGATCGCACAGGCAAACCCCGCGCCCTCTATGCCGTCCCGTCTCACGCCGAAAACGGGACAAAGCGCAAAGGCCAGACAGATGAGGAACGCGCGCAAGGCGGAAGCGGAAAATCCGCACACGCCGCAAAAAAGAAAGGCCGCGACAAGCGGGATCGGCAAACGCAACCAACGCGGCGCGCGAAGTTTTTTGAACAAGAACGCCAATGCGCCGTATACGATGCCGATGTGCAGACCCGAAACGGCAAAGATATGCGCGACACCGCCATAGCGGACGGACTCCATGAGTCCCTCTTCGATCCCGTCCGTGTTTCCCGTCGTGAGAGCATAAGCAAGGGCGGCCTCTTCTTCGTCCAGGGATGCATACAATACCGAACGTATGCGCGTGCGCACAGACGTGAAGATATTCCCGCCGTCGCCGACATAGACGGGCGCGGCGTAGCAAGTCACCGTATATTTGATATTGCTCAATACCATATCCGCGCGGAAAGAGCCGTATCGCAAGGCACTGCCCGCGGGAGAAAGTTTTCCCGTAAAGGCAACTTTCATCCCCTCTTCACCGTTTTTGAGGGACGCATAAAAATAAACCGTCGCGTTGCCGTCCAGCGCGCGTCCGTCGGCGGTCACATCGGTCAGCAAAACACGGGTGTAGCCCTCCTGCGTCGCCGTCAGCTCGGATATCGTTCCGACAAAAGCGTATTCCCCTTCACGGAAAGTCTGTGCGGAATACGCCTCCATGCGCAAAGCAAACCCGCCCATGCCCACGCCGAGCAGGGCAAGACAGAGAAAGGCATACGCGATCGCACGTATACGTTTCCCGCAGCGGGCAAACAGCACCCACAAAACGAGCGGAATGAAAAAGAGAAGAGACCAAAGAAAATGCACCCCGCAATAGAGCGCCGCATAGCAAAAACCCGCGCCGGCGGCCAACGCCGCCGCCGAAAGGGCGAACGGACGCAGATTGATGTGCTTTTCTTTCTCGATCTCTTCTCTTCGTGTCCCGAACATATGACTTTCTTTTGTGTCTTACCGCGCAAACGGATTATGTATCAGACTTCATAACTCTTGAACGCCTTGGCGATCTGCACGCGGTCGTTAAAGACG
Source organism: uncultured Clostridia bacterium (assembly GCA_944376455.1). GTDB lineage: Bacteria > Bacillota > Clostridia > Christensenellales > Borkfalkiaceae > RGIG4074. Next base: position 17,955 of record CALWCO010000013.1, on the reverse strand, counting down.
GCGTTTTCGTAATCCTTTTCGGTGTGCATCGGGCAAAGATGCGTGAGAACGGCTCTGATCTGATATTTAACGGCCAGATCTTCCATTTTTTCCGCACTGAGATGTCCGCCCGCCCCCTTATATTCCTTGCCGATGAACGGGGCACTGCCCAGCCACAAATCACATTCGCGGAGTAGCCGGTTGAGTGCGGGACATTCGTTGCTGTCCCCCGAATACACCAACCGCCGCCCGCTGATGTCGTTCGTCAGGCGCACGCCGTAATTGGGTACGCCGTGATTGAGACGGCTGAACTCGGCGTGTACGCCGCCGAATTCATAGACGCCGCCCTCTTTCACCCCCACGAAACGGAAATACGGATATTGTCTTTCGAGTAAGGCAATATCTTCCGCCACGGGCGGGACGTAACAGGGAATGCGCCCCCTGAACTTTCCCGCTTTTGCAAGCACTTCGAGATAGTAATTGAACACACCCATGTCCGACATATGGTCGAAATGCAGATGAGACAGAACGACGGCCGAAATCTCCTCCGGCTTGCAGAGCTTGCCGATGCGCGCGAACACGCCGCTGCCCATGTCCAGCATGATGAACCCTTTGTCCGTCCGCACGAGATAACCTGCCGTCGCGCCGTAAGAAGACGGATACGGTCCGTTGCAACCCAAAACGATGACTTCCATAACGATTTTCCCCTTTTATTTTTTGATATTTCTTATTTTCCGACGGCAGAGGCCGTCCTTTTCCCTTTTTCCGACGGCAAAAACCGTCTTTTAAGCGACCTTGCGCCAAAACGGCGAGCCCGCCGTCCGATGACGGATCCGTTTCCGCACGCCGTTTTCGGCGTATATACGCTGCTTTTTCCCTCAGGCGAGAGAAATACGATCGGAAACCGAGCGCAGGAACAATCCCTGTTTCTCGCCGAGCGTGATGCAGGCGTTGACGAACGCCGCGGCGCGGTCGTCCGGTTTATGCAGCCGGAACACCCCGTTGACGAGCGACACGATCTCATCGACATAGAGCGCAACCTTGTCCTCCAACGCCGCACGGATCAGGGCAATCACGTCGTAAGGCGTCAGATCGTCCCCTGTGCGCCGCAGAGGCTCGCCCTCTTCCACGCGGTAACGGTCAAAGTTATTATACCGATCGGTCTTGCGATAATATACCTCGCCGAGGAGTTTTTCCTGCTTGAACCCGCAGGAAGCGATGAGCTGATCCATGCGTCCCTCCACCTTGACGCCGTACTTCGTGATGCCCAGCGAAGCAAGACAGCGACGTTTCAGGAATCCCGCCGAAACGGGTTCTTCCGCCGCCACGATCTGTTTGAGGCGGGAAAGTATTTCCCCTTCGTTGCCGTTTTCAGTGACGAACGCCGCCGACTCCGTGCGCGGTTCGAGTTTTGCTTCCCGATAAGGTCTCTTGGCGCGCGAAAGAGCGTTGCCGCCCCGCCTGTCCGCGCCCGTCAGGCGGTCCAGCGTCTCTTTGATCTTTTTGATTTCACGCTTGGGATTGTTGTAATAGTTTATGCTGTACATCCGCATGACGTTCCAGTTGTTGCGTTTGAGCGTGCGGATCTGCAGAACGTTGCGATCCTTGACGGAAAACTGCGTGGACGCGTCCATAATGACCGCCAGGATGAAACGGGACTTATTCTAGGGATCGACGATGGCCGCATCAATCTTAAAGCTCGACGCACCAACGTCCTGACGGCAGTCATAGCCGTAAGAGGACAGTTCCTCTGCAACATATTTTCCGATGCTCTCCGTGCGAACGGTCTGCGTGCGGTCGAGCGCGATGGACGTGCGCCCCTTCTGCGCGAATTCGAGGAACGCTTTGAGCCCCGCGACGCCCTTGGAATTGGTCTTGGACAGATCGATGAGCGCGGACGTCATGGAAGAGAATACCACCATCTCCTCCCGCGCACGGGAAACGGCAACGTTGAGCCGCCGCCAACCGCCCGCCTGGTTCAGAGGTCCGAAATTGAGGGATACCCTGCCCTGACGGTCGGGGCCGTAACAGACCGAAAACAGAATGACGTCCCGTTCGTCGCCCTGCACGTTTTCCAGGTTCTTGACAAAGAGCGGTTCCTCGCGCTCATAGGCCGCCTCTTCCAGACGGTTGTCGGCAATGGCGCGGGCGAGCTTGCGCTCGATGTAATCCTTCTGTACACTCGAAAACGTGACAATGCCCATACTCGAACGGCTCAACACGGGATCCTTGAGCCGACGCACCACTTCGGCAATGAGCGCGGACGCTTCGGCCTCGTTGCGCTTGGTCGCGCCGCGGTCATACACGCCGTCCTCCACGAGCGCCAGCCGCACTTTGCTGTCGAGCGCGTCTGGCGAAGGGAAAGTGCAGAGTTTGCCGCCGTAATACATATGATTGGAGAAGGCAATGAGGCTCTCGTGCTTGCTTCTGTAATGCCAGATGAGCGAGCGTTCCGGAATGCCCAAAGCCAGGCAGTCGTCGAGAATGCTCTCCATATCCTCGCTTTCGAGATTCTCCTCGTCCACATACGCCGCCGAGAAAAAGGCGGTCGGGGGGAGCTGTTTGGGGTCGCCGACGACGATCGCGCTCTTGGCGCGCGCCAGCGCGCCGACGGCTTCGGAAGTCGGCATCTGCGAGGCTTCGTCGAAAATGACCAAATCGAAATCGGCGGTCGGTTGCAGGTATTGCGCCACGGTCAGCGGGCTCATCAGAAGACAGGGCGCGACGACCTTCATCAGCTCGGGCGTATCTTTCAGCAAATTACGAATACCCATGCCGCGCATTTTGCCCTTCAACGTACGGGTCAGCGCAACCATTTCAAGGCTCAAAGGCCCGTCTGTATTCGGGGCGGGCAGGCGGGAAATCAGGTTGCGGCGGATCATCTGCCGCGAGAGATCGTTGAATTTGTCGCTCGTCAGACGGAACTGCTCGACGGTCTCTTCGAACACGGCCGCCGAAAATCTGGACAGCACGGGATCGGCCGGGATATTGATGTCGAGGAAATTCCGATAAACATTCTTGCGGAAAGCCGCCGTGATGTTTTCGCCCGTGACCTTGCCGCTCTCCAGCGCGTCCACGATGAATTTCAGACCGCAGGCATTGAGCTCCTGCGCCGTTTTGGAATAACTGCACCAGCTGGCAAGCATATCGATGTTGTCGATGAGCGCGCCCGCTTTGGACGTGTAATAGTCGAGAAGGTCATCGCCTGCAAGGTCCTCCTTGCGGGCACGGATGGCGTTACAGAAACGCTGCTCGGCGCGTTCGAACCCGTCCGCGGCCTCGATGAGGCCTTCCAGCGCGGGAGCGGAATAACCGCACACGGCGCGGTGGCACATGCTGTTGAAACTGTCGGCATTGTAATCGAGGAAAAGTTCCGCACAGATTTCGTGCATATGATAGAGTTCCTGCAGGAAATCGGCGCGTTTTTTGAAATCGATGTTGCCGAAGAGATTGACGAAATTTTTGGCCAAAGCGGTGTTTGCCGTGATCCGCTCCATCGCCGCATAGATGTCATAGACCGTTTCGAGGAATTTTTTCGCGTCCCCCTCGTCGATCTTCTCAAACGCGACGCGGGAGAGTTTTTTCATTGTATCGGTCAGCTCGCGCGACGTGCGGTAGCTCCCGCTCCAGTTTTCCAGTGCGGTGCCGATTCTCGGATATTCCTTGCGTATATCGATGAGGGATTTGAAGTGTTTATAATAATACCCCAGACAGGCGTCCAGTCGTTTGTTGGCGTTGAAAAACACATAAAATTCCGCCTCGTCCGCGGCAAAAAACTTGTCCAGCCTGCCGCTCGACAGGATATCCACCAGCTCGCGCAAGAGCGCGATCTTGCGGCGCGTGAACGCGCTGATGCGCTGACGGTAGAGCTCCAGAAAGAGCCCCAGGTAATTTCTGAGGTGCTTGATCTCCACGAGCATGACCTCGCAGGCGCAATACACCCCGTCGCGCACCTCCTGAGAATATTCGATGAGGTTGACGTTCTCAAAGGGAGAGTTGTAGACGCCGCCGCACTCCTTTGCCGCCGCCGAGGCGTTCAGGAGCATGGTTTCGTACTTTTTGAGTTTCTCCTCCGTCAGGCTGTCGTAAAAAGTACTCTCGATGTTGAGTATTTCGGGCGCGTTTTTATTCTTCAGATAGATGAGCAGGGCTTCATAAACGGATACGCCCAACCGCCGCTTTTTATGCAGTGCCGACAGCGGGTCGTTGATGAGTTTCCGCATTTCAACGATGCTGTCCGCGCTCTGGTCGTAATCCCCTTGCAATGCCTGATCTGCATTTTCCGCGTTTTCGGGATCCTGCGCGAGGGCAAGCGTCGTTTCCAGTTTCTTGACGACCTCCGATTTATCCGCTTTGCCCGCATAGAGTTCCAAACAGAAATCGCCGATGCCGATGGCGTCGAGACGTTTTTTGACCACGTCGAGTGCCGCCTGTTTCTCGGCGACGAACAGCACCCGCTTGCCGTCGTTGAGGGCATTGGCGATCATATTGGTGATGGTCTGGCTCTTGCCCGTTCCGGGCGGGCCGTGCAGGACGAAGGTCTTGCCCGTCTGCGAAAGGGCGATGGCTTCGTATTGCGAGCTGTCGGCGACGAGCGGGGTAAGGGTGCGGCGGGGCGGCGCGTCGTCCTCCCCTTCGAGGTCGGCCGCGCCGTCGCCCAGTTCGTTGCGGTTATTCAGAAGAGAGGAGATCAGCGGATTTTTCTTGAATTCGTCGATGTTCCGCCGCACGTCGTTCCACATGAGATAGCGCGCGAAGGAAAATGCCGCGAGATACACGTCGTCGTATACGTCCCAGCCCTTCCTGTCGACAATCTCCATTTTGATCATGGCGAGGATTTCGGAAATTTTGAGCGCGGAAATATCCCCGCCCAACCCGCGGATATCCACATCGAATTCCTGCTTTAAAAATTCGAGCAATGTGGCGTTGACGCTGAAATCCTCGTCGAGCGCCGCCACGGTATAGTTGTCCCGTCCGCGGTTCTTGCGTATGGCGACCGGTTGCAGGACTAGCGGCGCATACTTGTCCTTTCCGTCCTCTTTGGACTTCCATTTCAAAAAGCCGAAGGCGGCATAGAGCACCTGCGTGCCCGATTCCTCGCTTGCCTCCCTGCCGCGGCGGACGAGATAGGAAAGGGTTTCGTTCATGGCATGTACGTCCGCATAGGTGCGCAAAATGCCGTTTTCGTTCTCCAACTGTACCAGATCTTTCTTTGCGCGGAGTTCCGCACCCGCGCCGAAGAACAGACGGGTGTCGAACGCGCTCCTCGCGTCCCTGCCGCAAATGCTCTTTTCCGCGCCCGAAAGACAGGCATACGCGCTGTCGGGATCGGTCGCCACGAGGTGCAGTACATAGCGATGCACGTCAAAATTCAGGAGGGTATTCTTCATGGAGAGATCCAGAAGCCGCCTCTCCCATTGTTTATTCTTGGCCTGCTTGCCGTCCAGACTGAGCTTGCGCAGTTCGGGCAGATCCTGCGGCGCGTCCGACGCCATCTCCTTTTCGCTGAGAAGCTCATACCCTTTCACGCCCTGCGTGCGTAAAGGGAGCGGACGCAATCCGTCGATGCGGCAACGGCGTATGTCCACGAGGTTTTCATAGGCTCCCGCCTGTAATTTTTGCGCAAAATGCGCCTCCGCCGTGGGATAACCGATGCTCTTGTTGTCATAAAGATCGTCGGCGTCAAAGAGCGTGAGATTATTGATCCCTGCCGAGACATACTTGCCGAGCCGTTGCATATCGTCCGTGACACCGTCCAGAAAACAGGTGTCGTACAGCCAGACGCCGCAGGCGGCGTTCTGCTTGCCGACGGCAAGCACGGCATGCAACCCCGCGCGCTCCAGACACGCCGCGCCGAAAACGGCGAGTTGCAGCTTGTTCAGCCGCTTTGTCTTGACGACGTCCGCGCACCCCGCAGGTGTCGGAAGAGTCAGATCGACCGGCTCGCTCTCGCTCAGGCACAGGTGCTTGATGGTCATGAATATCGCGGCAGCGATCTGTCTGATCTTATTTTTGTCGGCGGCGGCATACCCGCCGATCTCGCTGTCCATTTTCCACCGTTTGAGCTGTTCCGCCGCCTCCGCAAGGATACGGTCGCAATCGGCCAATCGGGGACGGACAAACCCCGCAAGGTTCTCGCTGTTGCCTTCCAGTCCGCACCAATAGTCAAAGGGCAAGACAATGCTCTCCACCCGCTCGGCGGCCAAAACGGTTTTGTCTTTGAGCAGTTTTACGTTCAGCCCCACTGTCTTGACTTCGGGACACTCGATGAAATATACGGGCGAAAGGATATAATCGAACACGACTTCGACGGTGCTCTGATAGGGCATCTCCTCGATGAGATGCGTGCTCTCGAGCAACATATTTTCTTCCGCCGAAACGGCGACGCTCAGATCGTTGACGACCGTATTGCCGTTGTTGCGGATTTTGAGCACGGAAAAAACGGACGTACGGTTGACGAAGTCCGCATACGACAAAAATTTCTGCGGCTGTACCGTCAGTTTTATCTGTTCCTGTAAGGTTTTGATCGCTTTTGTTGCCATATTTTACCCCGTTTTCATAGATTCCTGTCCTTTTCATTGTAGCACATTTGCTTTGAAAAAGCAAGGGCGCGGGCGGAGAAAATTTTCCCGAATTTTGCACGTTGCGATGCTTTCCTGCCCATGCTTACCCGATGCCGCGGCGTCCGCGTTAAATTTTTCGCGCCGCCGAACAATGTTTTCGAAAAAAAAGAGCGCATCCATACCCGAAAAAGGTAATGAATACGCTCCGATTTTATTTTTTCTTTTCCCGCCGCATTGCGGGAGGGACGTTACATTCTGATTTCCACGCCGAGGTTGTGTTTGAGATTGCCGAGAATCTTACGGACAAACCCGTCGACCGTCTCTGGCGAAAGCACTTTTTCGGCATTCGGCTCCCCTTCAAAGGAAAGCGTGAACGCCATGCTCTTCTTGCCTGCAGGGACCTGACCGCCGCGGTATACGTCGAACAGCGTCACCTCTTTGACGGCGCGGCAGGCATGACGAACGGTGTCGACGATATCCCCGCACGCCACGTTTTCGTCGGCAAGCAGTGCCAGATCGCGTTTGACGGCGGGGAAGCGGGGAATGCCCTCATACTTCGTCCCACTCGTAAATTTACGCGCACAGGCGTCGTAATCGAGTTCGGCAAGGTATGCCTTTTTCTCGACGGCAAATTCCGCCGCCAGGCGCGGGTCCAGCTCTCCGAGATACCCCACGACTTTCGTCCCCAGAACGACCTCTGCCGTCACGCCGGGGTGCAGGAAGGGTTTCTGCCCGCGGCGGAAGGAGAATTTCACGCCGAAGGCGTCGCCGATCGCTTCGATCGCGCCTTTCAGGTCAAAGAAATCGCAATCCCCCCATCCGCCGAGGCAGAGGGTCTTGACTTCTTTGGGTTGCGCCTTGAGCGGCAATTCTTCGGGAATATAGACGTTGGCGACCTCAAACAATCTGCCGTTTTCATTGCCGCGGCGGAGATTGCGCACAATGTTGTCGAGCATGGCGGGCGCAAGGAAGGTGCGCAGGACGGACAAATCCTCGCCGAGCGGATTGACGATCTTCACCGCGCGACGCTCGGGCGCGTCCGACGGTAAGCCGAACAGGTCAAAGGACTTGGGCGAGAAGAAAGAGTAACTCATCGACTCGGAAAAGCCCTGCAAGCGCAAGACGTCTTTGAATTGATTCAGCCGTTTCTGCGCCTCGTTCAGCCCGCCCGACGTCACGGACGCCTTCTCCAGGAACGTGGGCGCGATGTTGTCATATCCGTACATACGGATGACCTCTTCGGCGAGATCGGGCCAGCCATCCACGTCCTCACGGTAAGGCGGCACGATCACGGACATGGTGTCGCCGTCTTTGTCGAGTTTAACGTCAAAGAACAGACTGCGCAAGATGCCGACGAGGGTATCTTTCGGCACGTCGATGCCCAAGAGCGAATTGATCTTTGCAATGCTCGCGGTCATCTTTTTGCCCGCCGTTTCGGCGTGATTGCAGTCGATGTGCACGTTCGTCACTTTGCCGCAGGCAAGCTCTTCGACGAGATGCAGGGCGCGCGCCATGCCGAACTCGGTCGTGTATGCGTCCACACCCCTTTCATAGCGGGCGGAAGAGTCCGAGCTCTGCCCGAGCGCGCGAGACGTGCGGCGCACGTTGTCGCGGGCGAATTTTGCGCTTTCAAAGAACACGCGCTTGGTGTTTTCGGTGATCTCGCTGTTGAGCCCGCCCATGATGCCTGCCAGCGCGACGGGCTTCGCGCCGTCGCAAATGACCAGGTTTTCATGCGTGAGGGTAAATTCCTTTTCGTCGAGGGTCTGAATTTTCTCTCCGTCGGCCGCACGGCGCACCACGATCTCCCCGCCCGAAAGCTGATCCATATCGAAAGAGTGCATGGGCTGTCCCATCTCCAAAAGCACGAAATTGGTGATGTCAACGATGTTAGAGATGGAGCGGATGCCGCAAAGCGCCAGACGGCGACGCATCCAGGCGGGCGATTGCCCGATCTTAATATCCGTCACGGCGTGTCCGATGTAACGGGGGCACAAAAGGGTATCCTCCACGCGCACTTTCATGTTGCGCTCTTCCCCTTTTGCCTCGGACATGGTATATGCAAAAGAAGGCATTTTCAAAGGCTTTTTCAGCACAGCGGCAACTTCCCGCGCAATGCCCAGAACGCACTGACAGTCGGGGCGGTTGGCAGTTACGGCGATGTCGAACACATAATCGTCCAGCCCCACCACTTTGCGGACATCCGTACCGACAGGCGTATCTTTGTCGAGGATGAGAATGCCGTACACCTCCGCGCCGGGATAGAAGTCGTCGTTGATGCCCAGTTCCTCGCCCGAACACATCATGCCGTCGGAAGGAACACCGCGCAATTTGCCGCTCTTGATCTTCATGACTTCGCCGTCGTGCAGGACGGTCGCGCCGTTGAGCGCGGCGGGGACTTTCGCACCGACGAATACGTTGGTCGCGGCCGTGCAGATCTGCACGGACCCGATCTCTTCGCCGAAATACAATTGACACACCTGCAACTTATCGGCATCGGGGTGTTTTTGTATGTCGGTGATCTCGCCGACATACACGCCCGTCACGTCCTTGCCGAGGTATAAGAGCTCCTCCACTTCAAACCCGCAGGAGAAGAGTTTGTCCTGCAATTCCTGCGCCGAACAGTCTATATCCACATAATCTTTGAGCCACGAATAAGGTACTTTCATGTTCCCGTCCTCCTCAATCCTTGAACTGCGTCAGAAAACGCACGTCGTTGTCATAGAAATTTTTGATGTTGTTGACGCCGTATTTTAGCATGGCGATGCGTTCCAGCCCCATGCCGAAGGCAAAGCCCGTGTACTCATCGGGATCGACGCCGCAATTTTCCAGCACGCGGCGGTTGACCATGCCCGAGCCGAGCACTTCGATCCAGCCCGTTCCTTTGCACAGGCGGCAACCCTTGCCGCCACAGACGAAACAGCTCAGATCCACTTCCACGGACGGCTCGGTGAACGGAAAGTAAGACGGGCGCAGGCGCACTTTTGTGTCCGACGTGAACATCTTGGCGGCGAACTCGGCGAGCATGCCTTTCAGGTCGCACAGCGTGATGCCCTTGTCCACAACCAGCCCCTCCATCTGATGGAACATAGGCGAGTGCGTGGCGTCGTCGTCGGGACGGAACACCCTGCCGGGCGAAAGCACTTTGATGGGCGGTTTCTTGTTCTGCATGACGCGGATCTGTCCCGCCGAAGTCTGCGTGCGCAAAAGCAGATCCCCGCCCAGATAGAAAGTATCCTGCATATCCCGCGACGGATGGTCGGCGGGCGTGTTGAGGGCGGTAAAATTATAGTATTCCGTCTCCGTTTCAGGACCTTCGAAGATCTCAAAGCCCATGCCGGCAAAGATGTCGATCAGCTGATTTTTCACCAACGTGACGGGGTGCAAAGAACCCTGCACGCGCTTTCTTCCGGGCATGGTGACATCCACCTGCTCGGCGGCATAGCGCGCCTCCAGTTCTTTTTGCCGCAGTTCCTCTTCCCGCGCCGCAAACAAGGCTTCGATTTTTTCCTTGAGTTCGTTGACCGTTTTGCCAAAGGCGGGGCGTTCCTCCTTGGGCAGGTCGCGCATACCGCTCATGAACGCTTTCAATTTCGCCTGCACATCGGTCTTTGCCGCATACAGCTCCTTGCCCGAAGCCGCCTTTGCCGCCGCCTCTTCGGCGTAACGGCGCAATTCTTCCGTCTGCTCGTTCTGCATAAACATTCCTCTCTTATATGGTTTTTATCGAAAATAATAAAGAATGCCCTGCGGGTCAAAATCTGACCCGCAGGGCGAAAAATATCCGCTGTACCACCTGCATTCGGGAGAAAAATTTCCTCTCCCCTCTTCTCCCGTAACGCGGGAAACGCGTCCTTTCCTACTGCAAATTCAGAAAAGCGGCTCCAAAGTGAAACGGCCCTTTCCTCTGCCCCGACGCGCCTTTCAGCCTGCGGACGCGCTCTCTTTTCGGTCGGCTTTTTGCGGGAAACGCCTGTCTTTTTCAATGCCTTTCCTCTATTATAGGCAATTTGTCCCCGCTTGTCAACCGTTTTTTTACGGCAACTTTCATTGATTGTATTTCTTATTGTTCCAATATTCCGTCCATTTCTCGGGCAACAGGCGTTCCATGATACGATAAACCTTGTTTTTCCAACCTGCGGTAAACGTGATCGCAGGGCTCGCCTTGACCGTCTGCGCGACGATCGATTCGGCGACGGCGCGCGGATCTGTGCCGCCCTGTTCGATGTTGCCGAGTGCCGCCACAGCCTTATGCACGCTTTTGGCGTATTCCCCGTTTTCTTCGTCGGAATAGATTTTTCGTTTGAAAGTGAACGATGTGGACGTTCCGCCCGGCTCCGCAACGCTCAGCGCGATGTTGTACCGCCGCAACTCGGTGCGGGTGCTTTTCGCCAGTAAATCCAGCGCAGCCTTGGAGGAAGAATAGAACCCGTCAAACGGAATGGGAAAGGTCCCGGCGAGCGACCCGACGAGGACAATCCTGCCGCCCCGTTTCTTCATGTACGGCAAGACGCTTCGCACGGCGCGGACCGCGCCGAAATAATTGACTTCAAAGAGATAACGTATATCCGTCTCTCCGGCCGTTTCCAAAGGCGCGGCGAGAGAACAGCCGGCGGAATACACGAGCAGGGAAATCGAGCCGTGTTCCGCTCCGACCGTCTGCAGAGCCCGTTCCAACTCTTCGCCCTGCGCAATATCCGCCAGGATATTTTTCACCCGCTCGTTTTCAGACACGCGACGGGAAACATTGACGACGCAATAGCCCTTGAGCACCAACATCGATGCGACCTCCGCGCCGATGCCCGACGATGCGCCGACGACAACCGCCACGGGGCGGACGCCGCCGGAGACGGCGTCCGCACGGCGGTCCTTGCCCTTTTCCTTCTTTCCGCCCTTACCGCTGTTTTGCACGGAAGAACGTTCTTCCGACCTTGCCGTTTCCGCGACGTTGTCCGCCGCCTCTTCCTCTGCGTCGGATCTTTGCATCCGATTCTTTTCCGTCTGATTCTTTTCCATGCCGACAGTATCTGCACCCGCAAGAAAAATTATGCGCCGCTGCCGTATTTTTCCTCTTTTGATTTTCAAAGACGAAAGCCGTTCAGCCGAGCGCAAGGTCCAATATCATCATCAGCGCAAAGCCGAGCACCACGCCCGCCGAAGCCACGATTTTATGTTTTTCAAAGCAATCGGGAATAAGTTCGGAACACACGACGGCGATCATCGCGCCGGCCGAAAAGGAGAGCGTCCAGGGCATTAGTCCCGCCGCTTTTTCGGCCGCCAATGCGCCGAATACCGCCGCGACCACTTCCACCATGCCCGAAAGAACGGATAAAAAGAATGCCTTCCCCGTGGAAAAACCCTGCGCCTTCAACGGATAGGCAACACACGCCCCCTCGGGGAAATTCTGAATGCCGATGCCCACGGCGAGCATGGCCGCGGCGACGGCGAGCGCGCCCTCGCCCGCCGCCGCGGACGCAAAGGCCACCCCTACCGCCATGCCTTCGGGAATATTATGTAAAGTGACCGCCGTATACAAAAGCGCACTCTTGTGTCCTGCCGCCGATTTGGTTTTTTTGACCCCGGAAAGCACGACATCGCCGCAGACGATGAACCCCCCGCCCAGCAAAAAACCGACGGTCACGACCAGCCAGGACGGAAGCGCGCTCTCATATTCGATGGCGGGTAACAGCAGGGAAAAGAAACTTGCGGCAATCATGATGCCCGCCGCGCCGCCGATCATGCCCGTCAGAAATTTCTCGTTTATTTTTTTCGAAAAAAACACCAGACTTGCGCCGAGCGCCGTCATCAGGCAGGTAAAAAGGGACGCCAGCAACGCCTGCCATACGCTGTCCAGCCCTGTAAACCACTCCATTTGTCAATAAGATCCTCCTATGTGAAAAGTGAGCCTTATTGACATTGTATGCCCCGCCTGCCAAAAGCGTGCCGTTGCCGCGCGGCAACGCCTCTTTTCCTTACCGTCCGAAAAACATTCAAACAGAAAAGAATCGGCGGCATAACACGCGGGAAAGAGGGCAAACTAAAAATATGAAACGAAAACTGTTGCGCGTCGGATTCTGTATGTTTCTGACCATCGTCATCCTGTTCTGCTATGAGCATTTCCAGCCCGAGCACAAGCCCGCTTTTGCCTTTGCACAAGAGCAGAAAAGTATCTGCCTTACGTTTGACGACGGACCGTCCGATTCGACGACCCCGTTCATTTTGGATACGCTGAAAGAAGAAAACGTACAGGCGACCTTTTTCATCATCGGCCGCCAGGCCGAACTGCGTCCCGCGCTCATCGAACGGATCTATCAGAACGGCCATGCCATCGGCATCCATTCCTATTCGCACGAGTATGCCAAAATCTATGCTTCCCCCGCCGCTTTGCTTCAAGACATTAAAAAATGCTCTGCCGTTCTGGAGAGCATTTTGGGCTTGGAAACCGATTTATACCGCTTTCCCGGCGGGAGCTATTCCCTGCGGGAAGAATTATTGACCTGTGTACGCGACGCGGGGTACCGCTATGTGGACTGGAACGCAAGCTGCCGCGACGCCGAACTGCCGGGCGCGACAGCCGAAGATCTCTTTCGCGCGGCAATCGATACGCCCGCCGACCGCAATCACATCGTCATGCTTCTGCACGATTCCGCACATCGGAAAAACACCGCCGAAGCGTTGAAAATGATTGTCCGTTATTATAAACAAAAAGGATATGTATTCAAGACTTTATAGCCAGATCGGACGAGCCGAACGGTTGAGCCGTACGGGATTTCTCGGACATGCCCGCGTGTTTTCCGTCTTTGTCCGAATCCTCTTCATCCTTTGGAGTATCCGTTGCGGCATTCGCGGCATTCGCAACTTTTTCCGCGGCGCCATCGCCCTGCAACGCCCGTTGCCGACGCACCACCCAGACGGCAAACGGGAAGAATCCGCCGCCCAAGAAATTACCGATCACGGTGATCAGAATATAGCCCACAATCTTCCAGGAAATATCGCCCAGATAGTAAAAGTAGAGCATATTCGCCACGGAATGATCGAATCCGCAAAAGGCAAACACGGCAATGGGAAAAACGACCCCCAACGTCGGATTGAGTCCCTTGCGGGGCGCGGCTTGTACCGAGCGGACGGAAAACGTGATGAGCACGCCGCAAAGAACGGCCGAACAAAAATCCTTTACATACCAGAGATCGTCATTCAGTTTCGACTGCATCAACGAGGCCGCCTGCGCCGCAAGCGCGTCGCCCGAAAAGGAAAATCTGGCCAGAACGGCCACAACGCCGATGCCGACGGCGTTACAGAAAAAGCACAGCGGCAGACGCCATAAATTTTTTGCCCCGAGATCGGGAACGGAAGCCACCATGCCCGTAAAAAGCCGCATATCGTAAGAAATGATGATGAACATGCCCACGGTGAAAAGACAGCCGCCGACCAGTTTTCCCGCCAACCCGGCGAGCAGGGAATTTGCGAGCAAGGACGCAACGGCGCCGAACCCGATCGCCACGCCCGCAAAACAGGCTTTGGCAATAAAAGCTACAACTTCTTTTTTACTCATAACGGCATAATATTATCACAAAGCCGATGAAAAGGCAATCAAAAACAGACCATGAACGATTGAAAAAATCCTTAAAAACGAAAAAAAACTCTTCTCCCGAACAATCGGGAGAAGAGTTTTTCGGATTCATGCCCTTATTCGATCATACATACCATCAAGCCGCACCGCCGAGCATCATCAACGCCAAAACGACGGTACCGGACTCCAGTTTCCAATTTTCCTCTTCGTCCTGAACGACCTTGATGCTTACCGTGTTTTCCTTCTTTTCCGCCGACTTTGCCGTCTTCAGTTCGGCATCGAACTTGGTCTTTGCCGTTTCCAAAGATACCTTTCCGCCGGAAACGACTTCCAGGCCCAACGACACGCCATATTTCGTCATCAATTCCATAACATTGATATTGCTGTATGTAATTTCCAACGTAATTTCTTTTCCGTCTTCGCTCTCAGTGGAAGAATCGACGGAATATTTGAATTCCCGCAAGCAATCCTTCATCATATCTTCATAGAAATCCGTCAGATCTTCGGTCGTTGCATCAATATAAACGGAAAGCGACGCGGCCGCTTCCGTCATATCGCCGCTTTCTTTCAGCAGACTTCCGTCCATACAATATTCGGAGGCTTTATCGAAATCAAGTCTCTTTGCCGCACTGACAAAGGAAGACAGCGCACCCTTTGCACCGCCGCAGGCCGTCAACGCGAAAAGCAACGCGCCGATCACGATTGCACTCAGTAAAATTCTTACTTTTTTCATACAAAACTCCTTTGATTTAAGAATTTATATTTTCATTATACAACATTTCAAATAAAATAGCAATACTTTTTTAAAAATATTTTCATTTTTTGTTAAAAGTTTACTTTGTGAACAATCAAAGAAAGCATAAACGAAAGATACGGACGAAATCATTCGTCCGTATTCATCCGAAAATTTTTCATATCCTGACGCCGCACGCGGCAAGCAAAAGAAAAAAATCTTTCACGCCGCCGCTACTTGCTCTTTCTCCCATTCCTCGGGCATGGTGCGGTTCTGTTTGAACCATTCGGTGTCTTTGAGCAAGGTGGTGTTGTCGGATGCATAGACCGTGGCGCGCGCATCCGCGGCATTGGCGCAAACGGCAATGTTGCCGTTCAACGACCCGAATTTCCCCTCCGCATAATCCACGCACAGGCTGGTGGCATAGACCTCATCGGTATGCGGCGCAATGCGGTCGATGAATTCCTGCGTGGGAAACTGGTTGGCGTTGGTCTTGGTGTACTCCGAACTGCCCGTGCAACAGCACACGCAGACAATATTGGGATCGATAACGTCGAGGAGAGCGTCCGACGAGGAAGTTTTGGAGCCGTGGTGTCCCGCCTTGTACAGTTCGACCTTGGGCGGATCGTTCATCTGCACGAGGTATTCCTCTCCGTCCTCTTCAAGGTCGCCCGTAAAGAGATAATGCTTGGCAGACGCGCCCGTCCCCTGGTTGATCATGACACAAACCGAATGATCGTTCTCGCTCGACGCGCGGTTATAATAGTAGTAACTGTCCAGAATCTGCAATTCCACGCCGCTGCCGAGATCGAACCGATCGCTCGCACCGCCTTCGCCCGTCATACACTCTTCGGCGGTATACACGGTTGCGCCCGCTTCTTCCTCTTCCCCCAGCTCGCGCATGAAATTCTGATACATTTTCTGGCTCTCTTTTCCCGACGTGATCTGTGAAAAGGTAATGACCGTTTCACATTCATATATATCGAACAGGCTTTCGGTATTCTCGCTCGTGGCAAAGCCCGCATAGTGATCCTCGTGCGCGTGCGTCACGACGACGTATTCCAGAACGCCGTCCGTGCAGAAACGGTCGACATATTCCCGTATGGCGGGGATACTGCTCGTCTTGGACCCCGCATCAATGAGCACTTCGGTATCTCCGACCTTGATCAGCGTACAGTCCCCCGTATACTTATTCCCCAGCTCCGGAAAATGTACGGAAAGCTCATAGGAGGAAATTTCCTGCACGTCATATCCTTCGCCGAGGGAGGCGTCGGGCGTGAATTTTTCGGTGGCCGGTATGTAATACCCTTCGGGAATATTTTGCCATATCCTGAAAAACGCGCCGCAGGCAACGCCCAAGATCAGGCATACGAGCAATCCGAGCACCGCCGCAAAAGAAATGCTTTTATTTTTATTCGTCTTACTTCTGCCCATCGTCTTCCACCCTCATCACTTCGATCGTCCGTATCAGCTCTACGCCGCGGTACGGCAAGGCGTCGCTGGTGTACACCGCATAATAAAAACCGTTGACGGAAGTATCCACGCTTTCGACGGCGACGGGATCATAGGAAATGTCCTCGCGATAATAATAAGCCGTCCGCACCTCGCCTTCCCGTCCGAAAAAGACGCTCGTTGCGCCCTGTTCTTCATACGGCGTATACATGGAAAGCTCCACAAAATCCTGCCCGATCATGAAAAAACCGTCGTCCTTGGTCAATGCCTGCAGGCCGAAAAAGCCGCCTGCCGCCCCCAGCGCAAAGAGCACCACTGCAAGGATAAACACCAGCACGCGGCGTTTCCCGCCCTTTGCCGCCGCAGCCGCACCCGCCGCGCCCGCGGCGGCCGCCATGCCTGCAAGAATACCGCCCGAAGAAGATTTTTTCTTCTTCCTCGCGCGTTCTTTCGGATCTCTGTCCGTTGCCATTTTTTTCGCCTCCTTTTATATCTTTTCGCTCTTCCGCTCTGGTGCGTTATCCCGCCCGGCCGTCCGCGACGCGCGGGCGAGACGCAGAGAGAAGGAACTTCCGCCCCGTCGGACGCGGCGGTAACCACCTGCCGTCGGATGCGACATTTGTCCTCATTCCCCCGCAAGAGCTTTTACGCCTATAGTGTAGCACATCCGTCAAGGAAAAGCAAGACTCCGACGGATATTTTCCCTTTTTTTTCCCTTTCTCGAAAAAAAGAAAGAACACCATGCCCGAAAAAAATGCCTTTTTCGTCAATCTTTTTCCTTCCCTTCACGACAAAAAAACCTCTTTCGAACGGCGGGAAAACGTCGGGAAACAAGAACTGCTTTCACGAAAAAGCGGCGGGCGCGATGCACGTCCGCCGCTTTGCACAAAATAATTTATTTTTTCAACAGATCGCGTATTTCTTCCAAAAGACGCGTATTGGCCGTTTGCTTCTCTTCCTGTAATCTCTTTTCCTCGGCGGCTTTTTCTTTTTCCGCCGCGGCGCGACGGGCGTCCTCGGCGCGTATTTCTTCTTCCACGCGTTTGACCGCTTCACGACGGGTCATGCCCTGCCCCATATAGTTTTTGATCTTTTCTCTCCTTTCGGCCTCCATGCCCGACTTGACGCCCTCTTTCACGCTTTCTCCCGCCTTAGCAAGACGATTGAGCATTCTCACGATCATAAACAAAACGAGCGCTATAAGCAAAAAATTCACAATGGCGCCGAGAAATGCCCCCCAGTCGATATATATGGAAGAATCGAGCAGAAGATTACCGTCCGCATCGTACACGGGCTTTAACAAGGTGTAAACCGTGCCGCTCGCCGTATCCCCTACAAACAGAAAAATGACCCAATTGATGAGGGGACGGAGAATATTTTCGGTCAGCGCCGTCACGATCGCCGTAAACGCCCCGCCGACGATGACGCCTACGGACATATCCACGACGTTCCCGCGGGTAATGAATTTTTTGAACTCGGCAAAGAATGCTTTCATTGATTTCTCCTGTTTTTACGATTATCTGTATTTTAATTTATTTTTTGCCGTTCGTCAAGAAAAATTCAAACTTTCTGTTCATTTGAAGATGAATTGTCAAACTAAGTGCAACACTTGATAAGATTTTCTTGGAACAAATCTTGCGGTGTTCGGAAATGCAAAA
>CALWCO010000012.1 GCA_944376455.1 uncultured Clostridia bacterium | reverse complement strand
ATCTCAGATTTCATTAAAGATGGACTTTTACATTAATTCTTTTTTATAACTGTCTCATATGTTTGACAAACCTACATTTTTCCTTTTTCACTTCTTTCCGCCCGACGCCCGCTGTCCTCTTTTTGCAAGCAAACCGTCCGCGCCCGACGAAATTTGCCGTTCATGCGAGGATATCTGTCCGTTATAAGAAAATAAAAACGCACTTGCGGCGTCTTTCGAAAAGAAAGACGCCGCAAGTCTTTACAATCCCTTCACTCGTATTTCGTGAGGTTGCCGTTCTCTTCCCAAAGCCGTTCGAGGCGATAGAATTCGCGGGCATCCTCGCTGAAAACGTGCACCATGACATCCCCGTAATCGAGCACCGCCCAGCGCCCGTCGTGGACCCCTTCGATGCGCGTGGGCGCAAGATCAAAGTCCTTTTCCATCTTCTCCTCGACGTTCTCCGCCAAAGATTTCACTTGTGTGGAGCTGGTGCCCGAAGCAAGTACGAAAAAGCTGCAAAGGCTGGTTTTTGCCTCCACGTCGATGTATACGATCTCTTTCCCCTTCTTCTCGGAAAGTGCTTTGCAGATGGCCAATGTCAGTTCTTTTGCCGTCATAACGATTCCCGTTTACCTCCTTTCTTTTGTTCGGAAATTTTTTTGTAATATTCATACGCCTGCACGGTCAGCGGATACATACCCGTCTGTTTTTCGTGCAGATATTCTATCTGATATTTGAGACACCGATACAGACACTCGTCGATGTCCTCGTAAAACAATCCGCGCAATTCTTCGATGCGCGGGAAGGAACGCCCCTCTTCCAGCATATCCGAAAGATAGACGAGTTTTTCCAACGCACTCATTCCCGCCCTGCCGCTGGTGTGATAACGCACGGCGTTGAGAATGTCCTCGTCCGTCACCGAAAAAGTATGCTCGAGGACGTATGCGCCCGTATACTGGTGCAAGACGGGCGGCGGCACGTCGGCGGGCGGAACGAAACCTTGCAAGCGTTCGTCGTCGGCGGGCAGGTTCTTCGCCACGTCGTGCAGAGCCGACGCCACGAGTGCCTTTCCTTCGTCCACCCCCAGCCGCGCGGCGTTCTCCGTCGCCATCAGGCATACGCGGCGGCTGTGCTCCGCACGTTTCGGTTTTTCCAGCGACAGACCTTGCTGAATGGGCGGCAGGCTGTACAATCCGTGCGTACGGATATATTCGCCGATCCCCACGGGCACGAGATCGGAATAGTCCATGCCCAGAACGCTGCGCACGCGGATCTCGGTGGACGAAACCGCCTCGCCGTTATAGGGAATGACCTCGAACATACGCGCAAAGCGGAGGAAGAACGCCTTCTGCTGTTTTTCTATGTTCTCCACGCCCTCCGCGCGGCGACAGACCGCCAAACGCGCGCGGGAGAGTATCTCGTCAGGGTTCTTCCAGTGAAAAAAGTCCCAGAACATATCCGTTCCCACGAGCAGGAAAAGCTGTGCCGTCGGATACAGACGGGAAAAATGGTCACAGGTCAGATAGGTATAGCTTGCGCCGCCCTGCGCGATCTCATAGTCGCTGATCTCGGCCTTGTCCACATCGGCAAAGGCGATGCGGCACATGGCCAGCCGATCCTGCGCGGGGGCAAGGCGCTTGCCCTGTTTGTGCGGCGGCACGCCCGCCGGGACGACGATGAGTTTGTCCAGGCAAAGCCCCTTAATCGCCTCCTTGGCAAGGCGCACGTGTTCTTTGTGTACGGGATCGAACGATCCACCGAAAATTCCGATTTTCATATATCTTTATTATACAATAGATTTTTTTATTTTTCAAGTTTAATTTTCCGTTTTTCGGGCAAAAATCCAAAGCATGAAAAAAATAGATTTTCCCCTTTGGTCGGATACGATCTTCTTCTTTGCCTGCTCTTTTCTCGTCTCGCTGTGTATTTTAAGATATTATGATTTGAGTATGTGGCTGGCCGCTCTTCTGTCCGCCGCCCTTGCCTTTGCTTCCGCCGTACTCGTCTTCGGACTCGGATACCTGTGGAGACGGAAAAAATTTCTCCTGAACCGAGATCTGGAGGAGAAAGAAAAGCTCATGCTCCACCTCGCGCTCTCTTCGCCGCAGGCAAACGCTCAACTCATTCTTCCCGTATTTGAGAAAGACTGCACCGATAAAAAGACGAATGTCGATCCCGACAGCAATGCCGACGCCGCCGATACGCAACACTTTCGCTTCCTCTTCACCATGCAGCCCCTCTCCGCCGACGCCGTCGCCGAGGCCATCCGCGACTGCCCTTCGGGCAAGACCTTACACATCGTCTGCAACGCCCTCACGGGTGAAGCAGCAAGGCTGTGCGAACGGTTCGACATATCGGTGACAGACGGAAACAATGCCTATGCCCTGCTCAAAGAAAAAAACTTATTGCCCGAAAAATATATCTGCGGAGAAAAAAAGAAACGCGGCGTACGGGAACGCATACGCTTCGGCCTGCGCAAAAAGAACAGCCGATCCTTCTTTTTCAGCGGAGCGGCACTGCTCGTGTTGAGCCTGTTCTCTTTCTTCCCGCTCTATTACATCATCGGCGGGTGCACGCTCGTCTTTGCCTCCGTCCTCGTGCGCATCTTCGGATACGCATAATACGTATAAATCGGCGTATATTCGCCTCTCTGTTTATATTATTTGATCTTGCGGCCGGTCAATTTTTCCGTCCGTTGTCCAAAATATGGCGCAACGCGGCGGGAATATGCGCGATGGCGTCGCCCGCCGTTACCGAATACTGCCCCAATTCCTGTTCGCAAAGCTCCCCCGCAACGCCGCAAAGATAACTGCCCGCAAGGGCGGCATCCGTAACGGAGCGACCCTGCGCGGCAAGAGATCCGATGACGCCCGACAGGACGTCACCGCTGCCGCCTTTGGCCTGGCAGGCGCTCCCGCGGACGTTGAAGAAAATCTTCTCTTCGCCGCAAAGGACGGATACGGCGCTTTTGAGCAGCACCGAAACGCCGTATGCGGCGGAAAATTCCTGCGGTGCCCGTGCGCCGCGCTCCGAAATTTCTTTGACGGTCAGTCCCGAGAGGCGGGAAAACTCCTTGATGTGCGGCGTGAGCAACACCGCGCATTTTTTTTCTTTGAGAATGTCCGTCCCGTAACGGGCCAGAGCGTTGAGCGCGTCGGCGTCGAGCACCAATCGGCCCGTATACCGCTCTAAAAGATATTTCACCATTTTATATGTTTCAAAGCTCGCACCCATACCCATGCCCGCAACGACGCACTGACCGGAAAGAACTTTTTCGAGATTTTCTTCACAATAGCGGAAAGCGTCTTCCCCGCTGAAAGAGGTTAAAATCACTTCGGGAAGTTTTCCCGCATAGACGGAAAAAAGCCCCGACGGAACACACAGCTCGACATATCCCGCCCCGCCGCGCAGAGCCGCGGACGCCGCAAGGAGCGCCGCACCCGAATAGGCGCGGCTGCCTGCTATGATGCTGACCTTGCCGTAAGTGCCCTTATGGCTGTTGCGCTTCCGCTCGGGAAAAAACGCCGCGATGTCCTTGTCCTCGGCGATATATGCGCCCGCGGCGCGGGAAGTGTCTATGCCGATTTCCGCGGCAACGACCGCGCCGCAATATTCTCCGCCGTCATTGAGCAGGAGACCATGTTTATATCCGCCCACGGCGACGGTCAGATCGGCGCGCACGCATTCGCCCATCACAAGGCCGTTATCTCCGTTCAGACCGCTGGGAATGTCCGCGGAAATCACGAATGCGCCCGCGGCGTTGATGAAACGGATGAGAGAAAGCTCCGTTCCTTCCACGGGGCGGGAAAGGCCCGTGCCGAAAATGCAGTCCAAAATGACGGGATAGCGGCGGCGGGGCATTCTTTGCAGAATTTCCCCTTTGAATTTCTCCTTGACGGCCGCACAGTCTGGGGAGAATTTTTCCGCCATGCAGAGAATCTGCACGTCCGCGCCCGCTTCCTGCAGAAGCCGCGCCGCAACGAACCCGTCCCCGCCGTTGTTTCCTCCGCCGCACACCACGAGCGCCTCGTTCACGCCCAGCGCGGAAAATACCTTTTGCGTTTCCGCGGCGATGGACCCGCCCGCCCGCTCCATCAGAGTCAGAGACGGCACGCCCAGCGTGTCGATGGTATATCTGTCGCAAGCGCGCATCTGCGCGCTTGAAAGCGTCTTGATCATATTCCGTCCTCCTTCTTACAGTATCTGCAACGGCTTTTGAATTTATCGGCATACCGAACGATCGGATTGCCGGACAAAAAAATTAACTTTCCTCGTCGATGTCGCCCCACGAAGTCAGCGCGGACTTTGCGGTGTCGTATTCGAACCCCTTGCCGATCAGATAACGAAATGCCTTATAGAGCGTCTCTTTGTCCGCCTCTCTGCCGCGCATATATTTTTGCAAAACGCGCAAAGCCGCTTCTTCCTCGCCCTGCATATTCTCCACGGCAACGCGGGCATCCTCCGCCGATACGCCCTTGCGTTGCAGTTCCAGCGCAATCAGCCTTCTGCCCTTATTTTTCCCTGCGCTCGCCGTATACTGTCGGGCATACTCTTCGTCGTCCACAAAGCCGTACCCCTCCAATTTTTCCAGGACATAAACGACGACGGCATCGACATAACCTTTCGATTTGAGATAATCGGAAATCTGGCGGCGGGTCTTCATGGAGGAGGAGAGCCGGGTCATGGCCTTGTCCAACGCGGTGGCGCGCTCGCTTTCCAGTTGCAGAGCGTCAAGGGTGGAAATTTCGACGGTCTGCCCCGCCTTCAGACGGTTCTTCAGCACCACTTCCAGTTTCATGCCGCAATAAAAACTGCCGTCGAGATAGATGTTGCAACGCGACGCGTCCTTTTTCTGCGGTAAAATTGCCGTGATTTCGCTCATATCGTTATCCGTCCGATCCTTCCGTATTTTTCGCGTTCCATTGTAACACAACCGCCCGTCAAAGTCAAGTCGGACAAAAAATTTCATTTTTTCTCTGCATAATTTCAGGAAAATGGTGCCAAATTATCTGGTATGAAAAGGAAATTTTTGCTTTTTGTCTCTGTTTTTACCCTTCTGTGCACCTCACTGACGGCATTTGCCGCCTGCACAGCCGAAGAAAAAATGAAAAAAGCCGATTTTGTTGCCTCTGTACAATGCTTTGCGGAAACCGATATTTCCGAAAAAGAACATCTCAAAGCGGAAACCGCCGAAAGAGAAAACTGCGGTGAAAACGCTGCAGAAAATTCAATCGAAAAATCCGACGAAACGCCCGAAAGTCCCTCCGACGGAAAGGAGACCGAGGACGGAGATCCGATGCCCCTTCCTTCCCCGCCGCCCAAACCGCAACCGCGGCCTTGGCGGGCACCCATGCCCGGAAAAAGGCCGCATCCGCACGCGCCTTTACGCCCCGATCCCAACGGCAAGAACGATTCTTGCCGCGAGGATGAGCCCGACAAGGAACAATCCCAAAAAACGGCCCAAGACGCGACAGGCATAACGGACGTCACGGGTACAACGGACACCGCCGACGGACAGACGAACACCCTGAACGAATGAACAGATGAACGGATGAACAAAAAAACAAACGGTCGCTCGAAAAAGCGGCAAACTCTTTAAGCAAACCTCCCTGCGCGGATGCAAAGGGACAACGATGCGCACCTATTCGGGTGCGCACCGTAATTTTTATTGCGTTTTTTTGCACGATTAACAGCTTTTCAATGCATATTTTTCAACTTTTCAAACAAAATCGGAGAACATATTGACTTATCCCCTTCGACATAGTATACTGACCAAAGAATCGATCGGCGCACAGCGCGCCGCTTTATCCTCGGGGGACGACATGAAAAAACTTATCCGCAAATTTTTTCTTCTGTGCGCAGTCTGCTTATGTCTGTTTTACTGTACCGCCTGCGCACCCGTCAGCGGCGATCCAAGCGGTTCGGCAAGCGCAAGCGGCTCCGCATCTTCAGATTCCTCTCTTGCGGACGGATCGTCCGATGACGATTCGGGCGACGCCACGGGCGGAGACGAGGGAGAAAACGAGGGCGAAAAACCCGACGAACCGCACGATCCGACGCTGACAGAGCAAGACTTTCTCCGCGCAGACGGACAGGTGCTTCGGAACGAACGCGGCGAACAGGTCGTGTTGCAGGGTACCAATCTCGGCGGCTGGTTGCATTTTGAAGGCTGGATGGACGGCGGTGGCGGCATCGCGCCCGACGTCTGAGGCAATCATTATGCCGTGCTGACCGAACTCGGCAAGCGCTTTACCGAGGAAGAAACTGAGAGCCTTTTGGAGATTTATCAGAACGCTTACATACGGCAATCGGACTTTGACTTCCTGGCCTCACTCGGTCTTAATTTTGTACGCATCCCCTTTTTCTGGACGGAAATCATGGATTTTTCGGGCAATATCCGCGAAAATGCCTTCGATCAGCTCGACTGGGCCGTTCAGATGTGCAAGGAACGGGGCATATATGTGCTTCTGGATTTACACGGAACGCCGGGCGGACATTCGGGCGGCTGGGTGACGGGCGGGCACACCGATTCCAACGAGCTATGGACAAACGAAACCTATCAGGAATGGACAGTCAGAATATGGCAGGCCATTGCCGAACGGTACAGAGGCGAGGCGACGGTATGCGGCTATGGCCTGCTCAACGAGCCCGTACCGCCCGACGGCGCGGAATATACCGACGCCGAGCGGAAAATGTACGATAAACTTTACAGAGCCGTACGGGAGGTCGATCCCGAACACATCGTCGTCATGGGTGCTTTCTATAATTTCGATCAGCTCGGTTCGCCTCACGTCAACGGCTGGCAGAATGTCGTTTACGAAACGCACCACTACGACGATGCGGATAAATCCGCCGAAAATCAGAATAATTTCATGGCGGGACAGCTTGCGTATATTCAAAACTACAAAATAAAATGGAACGTGCCCGTTCTGGCGGGAGAATTTAACTTCTGGTCGGCTGAAAACGCCTGGCGGAGCTGGCTGTATAGCCTAAGCGCGGAAGGCGTTTCCTGGTGCAACTGGACATATAAAAACACGGCACAAGACCCCGCACTCAATTGGGGGCTGTATCATATGCCCGACGCGGAGAGCGTGAATTACCAATCGGACGATTTCGACGCCATTGCCGAAAAATGGGCGGGTTACGCCACGGAAAATTACACGAAAAACGATTTTCTCTGCAATATTTTACGGGATGCCGCGCAATACGGTTGGGACCGTACGGACGGGATTATCCTCGACAAGAGCGGCTATACGGCGACCGCTTACACGGGAAGCACCGAAGGGCATCCCCTTTCGGATATACAGGACGGAGATCTCACGAGCTATTGGACGAGCGGCGCGGCGCAATCGGACGACGGGACACAATGGGTGGAGGTCGAGCTCGGCGGAACGGTATCCCTCAACCGCATGGATATATTCTGCCCGCACACCGATTTCATGCGCGGATATGCAGTGTATATATATGCGGACGGCGAATGGACGGAAGTCGGAAAAGGCATCGGATTCGCGGGGAATATTTCCGTCCGTTTCGACGAAGTCGCGGCAACGAAACTGCGCATCGTTCAGACGGGAGATCACGCCGCCTGGTGGCGGATATACGAAATTTTTACATATCTTGAAAATACGGATACCATGTCCTGAAAAAAACATGATCACAGAACGGAAACACTCCGACTCCTCTATGAGTACCCGAATATAAAAAGGGATATTTTTTTTTGAAAAATACCCATTTTGTGCGGGAAAATCTCACAAAGAGCCGCCGCGCCGCATTGTCATGCGGTCGCGGCGGCTCTTTGTTTGACGGAAAATATTTCTCCGTTACGGATGCATCCTGCAAATATTTATCAAAAAATCCTGCCGCAACAGTTGCTAAAAATATTCATTTGATATATAATAATATTCGATAAAAAGTTTTACAAAGAGGTAAATGTATCCATGAAAAAACCTTACGGCATCATCATTATGGACGGCTACGGCCTTGCCGCCGCCTCCAAAGGCAACGCCATTTCCATCGACGGGAGCAAAAATATCCATGCGCTCGAAGAGGAATTTCCCTCCGCCCGACTCGGCGCGAGCGGCATGAGCGTGGGACTGCCCGACGGACAGATGGGCAATTCCGAAGTCGGACACCTCAACATCGGTGCGGGACGCATCGTATATCAGGACCTCACCAAGATCACCAAGGCCATTCAGGACGGCGACTTTTTCCAAAACCCCGCCCTCATCAAGCCGATGGACGCGGCCAAAGCCGACGGAAAAAAACTGCACCTGTGGGGACTTTGCTCCACGGGCGGCGTGCACAGCCATCTCACCCACCTCTATGCCCTGCTGAAAATGGCAAAGGAGCGCGGGCTCGATCAGGCCTATGTGCACTGTTTTATGGACGGCAGAGACGAACCGCCCACGTCCGGTGCGGACTTTGTGCGTTCGTTGCAGGCGGAAATGGACAAACTTCAGTTCGGCGTCATTGCATCCGTTTCGGGAAGATATTACTCCATGGACCGCGACAACAACTGGGACAGAGAGGAAAAAGCCTATGATATGATGACCCTCGGCACGGGCGTGCACGCCTCGGATGCCGTGCAGGCCATCGAACAGTCCTATGCGGACGGCGTGACCGACGAATTCATCCTGCCCACCAACATCTGCAAGGACGGCAAGCCCGTCGCACTCGTGGAAGAGGGCGATTCCATCATTTCCTTCAACTTCCGTCCCGACCGCGCCAGACAGATCGCGCGGATGTTCTCTCAGGAAAATTTCCCCTCCGTCGCCGCCGACGGAAAAAAGATCGGGTTTGAACGCAAAACGGGATTTTTGCACCCCGTATTCACCGGCTTCGCCGTCTATGACAGTTCCTTTGAAAACGTCGGCGTCGCTTTCCCGCCCGACGAGATCGACAATACCCTGCCGCAATATCTCGCCTCTCTCGGCAAGAAACAGTTGCACATCGCCGAGACGGAGAAATATGCGCATGTAACTTTCTTCTTCAATGCGAAACTGGAGGCCCCCGTCGAGGGAGAGACGCGCATCGTCATTCCTTCCCCCAAAGTCGCCACGTATGACCTGAAGCCCGAAATGAGCGCTTACGAAGTGACCGACAAAGTCCTGGAAGAACTCGCCACGGGAGAATATGACGTGCTCATTCTGAACTTTGCCAACTGCGACATGGTCGGACATACGGGCGTTATCCCCGCGGCGGTCAAAGCCGTGCACACCGTCGACGAATGTGTGAAAAAGGTCGTCGATAAGATTTTGGAAATGGGAGGCGGCGCACTCGTGACGGCCGATCACGGCAACGCCGACAAACTCCTCGAGGACGACGGCGTTTCCCCCTTCACCGCGCACACGACCAATCCCGTTCCCGTCATTCTGGTATCGGAAGAGCTCAAAAACGTGACGTTGCGCAAGGACGGCGTTCTCGCCGATCTCGCCCCCACGCTCCTGGAGATGATGGGCCTGCCGCAACCGAAAGAAATGACGGGCAAGAGCCTGATTGTCCGCTGAAAAAACTTGAAACGGACAATCCCGTCCGTTCATCCGTTCTATGATTTTTTTGAGAAGGAAAGGCTTTGCGCTTTTCCTTCTTTTTATGCTCTTTTTTCTATCATACAACGAAATCCGGCTCCGTTCCCGAAAGGAACGGAGCCGGTCCGAAAAGAAAGGAAGTCAATTTTTCCGTGTGTTTGTGTTATGTGCCGCAAGCTCGGCATCGAGGTCGTTACGGGTTGTGTTCTTGACTGTCCGAAGCGGGCGTATCCCGATCTTCGGCAGGAGCTTTCCCCTCCCGTGCGACATCGGGAGCCTGCAACCGATGCGTATCGCGGACTGGTTTTCCGCCGTTGCGGCAAGACTGTCCGTCAGCCGGACGGCGGCAGGCGTGACAACCCTGACAGCTACCGCCGCAATCATATCCGCAATCGCAACCGCCCTTGCCCGTTACTTTTTTATATACGTTCCAGCCGATCACGGCCGCAACGAACAATACCGTAAGAACGATGACGACGATTTCAAGCGGACTCATATCACACCCCCGCCTTTTTGCGGCGATTGAACAGCACGATCCCGACGGCGACGAGCGCCACGGCGATCAGCCATAAGAAGATCGTCCACCACCAGGATCCGACGGTGTAGACCGCCGCGCCGACGATGTAAGAAGTCACAACCCAGAACACCAATGTCCAGTTGAAGGTCTTGCGGGCGGGAAGCTCGGCTCGCGCCGTTGCGACCGCCGCGAAACAGGGAATGGTGGTCATGTTGAAGGCGATGAACGCGATGAGCGCGGGAACGGTTACGCCCGTCGCTTCGATCATGGCAACGACATAGGTCACGCCCGCTTCGTCCTCGGGCAACGCTTCGCCCAAAACGCACGCCGCCAACACGCCGAACGTCGCAATGACGTTTTCCTTGGCAATGAGGCCGGTAATGGCCGCAACGACGAATACCCAACCCCAGTTTTGCAACTGTACGCCGAACCCGAGCGGGGTAAAGATCGGCTGCAACAACATTCCCACGTTCGCAAGAATGCTCTCGTTGATCTGTTCGTCGGTTAAAAATTTCCAATCGAAGGAGAAATGCGACACGAACCAGATGACGATGGTCGATGCGAAAATGACCGTGAACGCCTTCTTGATGAAGTGCTTGCATTTATCCCACAGATGGAGCATCAGGGACGTGAACTGCGGCAGGTGATATGCGGGCAACTCCATAATGAACGGAGGCACTTCCCCGCGCATGGTCGTGTTGCGCATGACGAGCACCGCGACGACGGCCGTCGCCACGCCGAGTATGTACATACCGAATGTAATGAAATCGGCATTGCCGACGCCGAATTGCACGACGATGGCGCCCGCTATTGCGGTCAAAATGGGTAATTTTGCGCCACAGGAGAAGAACGGAATGACGCGCACGGTTGCCGTGCGTTCCTTTTCGTCCGCCAGCGTGCGGGTATTGATCATGGCGGGAACGGAACAGCCGAAGCCCATGATCATGGGCATGAACGCCCGGCCCGAAAGGCCGAATTTACCGAAAAGCCTGTCGAGGATGAACGCCACGCGCGCCATGTAGCCGCTGTCTTCCAGAATGGAAAAGAACAGAAACAGTACGAGGATCTGCGGCAAAAACGACAGAACGGCCGCCAAGCCCTCTAAAATGCCGTTATTGATGAATCCCACCAGCCAATCGATGCCGATGGTCTCCACGCCGCCGGAAATCAGGCCGAAAATATTGCCGACGATGACGTTGTTCCAGAGGTTATTGATGATCACGCCGGGTGAGTATACCGTCCCGTCGTACACGCATGCAAGGATCTGTACGCCGAAATTGTCCATATCCATGCCCAATTCTTCCAATGTGGGCATCCATCCGTCGCCGAATCCGTTCAGGAAGAGAAAGTTCTCGGAAAACGTCAAATGGAAGATGGCAAACAGAATAACGAGGAATATGGGAATTCCGCCCCAACGGTTGGTGAGCACTCTGTCCGCCTTATCGCTCTTCGTCAGCGCTTGCGCGCTCTTTTTGTGCAATGCGGATGCGAAATATTTGGATATGTAACTATACCGCGCATCGGCAACCAGCGCTTCAAAATCGTCGCCGAACGTATCGTCCGTAAAGGTTTTCTTGAACTCCTCCACCATCTTCACCGTGGAAGCATGCGCCTCGGTTTCCAGTTCGTCCCCTTCCACCAGCTTGATCGCGTGGAAGAGCGGTGACGCCACGTTCTGCCCCGCAAGCGCGATCTTTACGTCGCGGATGAGATGAACGAGCGCCGAGTCCTGCAGGACTGTCGTGCCCTCGCGCGGGGTTTTCGCTGCGGCATAGGCGCGTTGCATCAGTTCGTCGAGCCCCTGCTGTTTGAGCGCGGAAACGGATACCACGGGCACGCCGATCTTTTCTTCCAACGTCTTTACGTCCACCCTGTCCCCGCTCTTTTCCAATACGTCCGCCATGTTCAGGGCGATGATCACGGGAACGTCGATTTCCAATATCTGCGTCGTCAGATAGAGATTGCGCTCCAAGTTGGTCGCATCAACGATATTGATGACGCAATCGGGGTGTTCGTCCAGAATATAGTTTCTCGATATAACCTCTTCGGGGGTGTACGGCGAAAGGGAATAAATGCCGGGCAAATCGACGATCTGCACTTTCTCTTCCAGCTTTTTATACGTCCCCTCCCGCTTATCGACCGTTACGCCCGGCCAGTTGCCGACGTGCGCGGTGCTGCCCGTCAGTGCATTGAAGAGCGTCGTCTTGCCGCAATTGGGATTTCCTGCCAATGCAAAGTTCATTTTAACCTTCCACCTCCATAAGCACGCACTGCGCTTCGCTCTTGCGCAACGTCAGTTCATAGCCGCGGATGTTCACCTCGATGGGATCCCCCAGCGGCGCGACCTTGCGCATCAGAATTTCGACGCGCGGCGTCACGCCCATGTCAAAGAGCCGACGCTTGATCTTACCTTCTGCCGTGATCTTTTTCACCACGCCCTTTTCTCCGACGACAAATTCGTTTAAATATTTTTCCATCAGAAAAAACTCTCCTGTATATTGATATTGAATTTATAACCCTTAAAATTCCGTAAAATAAATTCACGCCACAAAGATCTTGGTCGCCAGCTGACGGTTGAGCGCCACCCTGCCGTCCTTCACTTTGACAATCACGTTCCCCCCTTCGGACTTGACGATGCTCAATGTCCCGCCCGGCAATATTCCCAGGTTTTCCAGGTGCCGCTTGGTCTCTCCGTCCGCAAATACCTTGATGATCTTCAATTCCCGATCCGTCGGGGCCGTTACCAGTGGCATATCTTTCTCCTTTCATAAAAAGTTTGCTTAATGCAACTTTTTCTATATGATAATACATTTGGGGAATTTTGTCAAACGATTGAAGGGAAAAATTCAATAAAAAAACAAAAAATTTTTTGAATACACAAAGGCTTGAAAATAAGAAAATCTATATATTTATATGTCGCGCGCGAAAAAGGGCGAAATCGGAAAACGCTGTGCATTTACAGGCACGGACAGGACATCCTGACAGGCTGTTCGACTGAAAAATTTTTTAGAAAAGACGACAGGGCATAAAAAAACACCACCCCGCCCGCGCTTATGGCGCGGGCGGGGCAATGTTTCATTCCTGATCGGATCTGTTATTTCTTGTCCGTTCCGGATTTTTTATTTTCGGACGTATTCTTGCGCTTATCCGCAAATTTGCCGCCGGCGGCTTTGGCGTTTCCGCCTTTACCAGCCTTTTCCTCTGCAGGGAAAGTGATCCAGATCACCAACAACGCAATCGCGGAAATCACGGCAATGACAATGAATACTACGGTAACTACGTTGTTCTCGATCCAGTAGGTTTCGCCGTAAACCTGGTCAACTTCACTGGAAGCATAGACGATCTGATAGGCATACACGCTGCCAGAAACTTCGCTGTCGGCAAGTTCGACGAACATGATGTAATATCCGCTCTCCTGCGGCGTGAAGCTGCGGGAACTTGTGCGCCAGGAATAACGATTGTCATGCGTTTCCCAACCTTCGTCGTCCTCATCGGCGGGACCGTTGTCGTCCCATTCGCTGATCTTGCGCATTTCGGCGTCGGACAAATCCACCCCCGTCTTTTCCGCAAGTTTCGCTTTGAACTCCTTGACATCGATTCCGTCTTCATAACATTCGTTGGCGAAAGAAATCAACGTTGCATAATCGATCGTATTCGCGGACACACCGTCCAGATAATAGAGGGAATATTTGCTTTCATAGCCGCTCAATCCCTTGACTTCGATGTCCTCGATCGTATAATTGCTGTACACATAGGCATACGTCAGCTCTTCGGTCTTTTCCACTTCCAGGCCTTTGTTTTCCACATAGAAGCTGAAAGAAGGAATGACGTCGATATCCCAGACGGTATCCGAATCGACGGTGACGAGGTTGCCGTTCTTGTCATAGAACTTCATGGCGTTGCCCTGCTTGTCCGTGGCAACGACCTTGAAGATGTAGCCGCCCGTCGCGCTGACGGGAATCTCCAATTCGTCATAGGAGAGGTTGGAACGGGTGCTTGCCGATTCGCTTGCGTCCGATTTATAATAGATCGTGAAGTTCAATCCCGTGTACGGCGTGTCGTTGTCGGCAATCAGGTCCTCGAGTGAGGGCAGATAGAAATAATACCCGTTGCCCGCGCGAAGGTCTTCGGATGCGAGCTCTACGTCTGCGACGTAATCGAGATAAGCCTGGTTCTCGACGAACGTCTGAGCGGCGGTGTTGGCGTTTTCAATGCAGGTATAGGCAGGCGCCTGATCGTCACGCATGACTTTGAGAAATTCCACCCCGTCCATGCCGCTTTCCGTCACCACGTCGTCCGCACGGTCCTCCGCATACCAGGACAGGAAATATTCCTCCTGGTTATTGTCGTCGTCGTTGAGAACGAAACGGACGGATACGAGTTCATAACCGCGTTCGGCATACAGCTCCTTGTCCATAATTCTGACGCTGGTGGTCAAAGAAGTGTACTCGGGCTCGGTATCTTCGGAAGTATACTGATAATATGTGGCCGTACGCGTCACTGTGGAATCGCATACATCGATGCTCGCATAAGAAAAGCTGTTGAGCAGGCTCGTGCCGAGAACGAACGTCTTGATGTCGTCGTTGACGACGAGCACGGGCGGCGTGTCGTCCACGACCTGTGCGTCTTCATTGAGCAGGAACCCCTGTCCGTTCAAAGAGACAAGCGACACCACGGTCGCCGCGCTGTCCTCCGCAGGCAGTTTCGCCGCAAAGGAGAGCGGCACCAGTTCGGACGCCGTATACTGCGCATAGGAACCGCGGATATTGGTGAAAGTTCCGTCGACGGTTTGGCTGTCGACAGTGATCCTGACGGCATATTCACCCGATTTTGCGCCCGCACCGAAGGAAACGGTAACGTCGCCCAAAGAAGTGAGAACGGTCTTGTCGAGATCGGCATCGGCAACGTCCGCATCGTCATCGTTGCGGACAGCCACGGAATATGTGCCGTTTTCGTTGAAGAATACGATCTGATTTTCCGTTACGTCGTCTGCACTCTTACTGTTCTCCGCGGACTGGAAAGTGACGGTGAAGGTCTCGAACGTCGCAGGCTGTTCAAACGAGAAAGCCAAAGAGAGATAATTTTCCGTCGGCTCCTCCGCAGACGAATCTTCGTCCATGCTGAACCATTTGTAAGCGAGGTTGCGGTTGTAATTGACGGCATTGTTCGTCGTGCCTTCAAAGGAGAATTTCATGTTCTCGTTCGCTTCCGCGATCACTTCGCTTCTCGTCGACGTGGCAAAAAGGGTTGCCGCGTTATAGGGTGCGGCAGATGCCGAAATGCGGGACAGAAAAAGTCCCGCAACAGACGCCGCGAACAATGCAAGCGCGATGAAAAAAGCCGTTAAACGTAATTTTTTTGTGTTCATGCTTATACTCCGCAAAGGAATTGAGTGTTTTTATACAAATACGAATTCTATTTTACTATGGAACAGAAAATTTGTCAAACGCATTTTGCGGCATTTTGCCACATATATTTACATTTTACAAATTTTTCACACATTTTCATCTGACTTTTCCGACGGCCGACAAATCAAAGTTTTTCCAGGGGACTTCTTCCTCGGAAGGCAGAGCGATGAAGCGCATACGCTCTTTGAGCACGGGATGGGTGAAGCTCAGAGAGTACGCCCAAAGCGCGAGCTTTCCCTTCTGCGCATTCGGCCCGCCGTAACGCATATCCCCGAATACGGGATGGGACGCCCCCGCCATCTGCACGCGGATCTGGTGGCTCCTGCCCGTATGCAGGCGGATCTCCGCCAGCGTGTATCTGTCCCGCTCCTGTAAAACGGCGTAATCCAAAGATGCCTCTTTCGCCCCTTCGTCGCCTTGGGTGCAGATGTATACCATATTGTTGAC
The DNA here is from genome assembly GCA_944376455.1 of uncultured Clostridia bacterium. Lineage (GTDB taxonomy): Bacteria > Bacillota > Clostridia > Christensenellales > Borkfalkiaceae > RGIG4074. The sequence goes on along the minus strand of CALWCO010000012.1, from coordinate 23,672 downwards.
GGGATTTTTTTTCAGATAATCGGTGAGCGTGCCGCGCTCGGTTTCGAACGTGCCGCACAGGACGGCGAGATAACGCTTTTCGAAATCCCCGTGGCGGAGCCCCTCCGAAAGGCGGGAAGCGGCCTTCGAGGTCTTGGCATATACCATGACCCCGCCCGTCGGGCGGTCCAGCCGATGCACCAGACCGACATATACATTCCCCGGTTTATTGTAGACGGTTTTGAGATAGTTCTTCACCATATCCAAAAGATTGTCGTCGCGGCTCTCGTCGGGACAGGAGGCGACGTTCTGCGGCTTCAAGACCACGATGATATGGTTGTCCTCGTACAGGACGGAAAAGCCGAAAGTTTTTTGTATCTCTTCGGCGGTTTTCTGTTCGATGTCTTCATTCATAGACGAAAATCCCTCCCGCACCGCAGGGAAGCGCGATGCCCTCTTCCGTCCGTATGCCGACTTCATAGGCGTCCGCTTTTCCGCGGTATTTTTTCATGGTAAGCGTCAGTATATTCTCAAGCACCATGGGTTGCAAACCCGTCGTGTAGCTGTTGATGAGAAAGAAGAGCGGATCGTCGGAAAGCAGTCCCGCGCACAGTTCGACGAACGGATAGAGCGCCCCTTCGATCTTCCATACTTCCCCGTTCGGGCCCCTGCCGTAAGAAGGAGGATCCATGATGACGGCGTCATAGCGGTTGCCGCGGCGCAGTTCGCGTTGCACGAATTTTTTGCAGTCGTCCACGATGTAACGAATCCCCGTCTGTATGCCCGAAAGTCTTGCGTTTTCCCCCGCGCGTTCGACCATGCCCTTCGCCGCGTCCACGTGCGTTACTTCCGCGCCCGCTTTGGCGCAGGCGACCGTCGCGCCGCCGGTATAGGCGAACAGATTGAGAACCTTTACGGGACGGCGGGCACTTTTGATGAGTGCGGACATATAGTCCCAGTTGACCGCCTGTTCGGGGAACAAGCCCGTATGCTTGAAGCCCATGGGCTTGACCTTGAAATGCAATTCCCCGTAAGAAACCGTCCATTCCTCGGGCATGGGGCGCAGGATTTTCCAACCGCCGCCCCCCTTTTCGCTCCGCTTATAGAAGGCGTTCAGCCCGGGATAGGCGAAGAGGTCGGTTTGCGGCGCCCAAATGACCTGCGGATCGGGACGCAACAAAATGACGTCCTTCCAGCGTTCGAGCTTGTACCCGTCACCCGTGGCGATGACAGAATAATCTTTCCAATTTTCCGCGATTTTCATAAATATTATTATACAAAATTTTCCGCTCTTTGTAAAGCAAAAAACGCCGTTTTCCCGCAATACGCTCCCTTGCACGGCAATATTTTGCCTGTTATTTGCGTGGATTTATCGGAACCCACGGGAATTTGTACGGAATAGCCGTTCCGGCCCGCCGAACAGCGGCGGGACGGAACGGCGAGACGAACGACAGGACGGACGACAGGACGGGCGACGGAACGCGCCACGGGACGCGCCACGGGACGAGCATCCGACAAAAAGCAAAAAGACTTTTTGTTTCATCTTCTGCCGTTTTCCCCTCCATTTCGTGCATGGTGCCGCCGTTTTCAAAAAAACGGCGGCACCATGCACTGCTTTCTTGCGAAAAGAATAGGTTGCCTGAAACAAGGCAACCGATTCTTTCTTTTTTTGGAAAAACCGCTCTCGCGGCGAATGCCGCGAGAAAAAACGGCACTCCTGAATCTTATACCTTCACGACGGTGATCTTCGCCTTGTCGCCGTTGACATCCAGCTCCTTGCAATAGCCTTCCGCAACGCCCTCTTCCACGCCGACGGCGAGCACGTCGCCCGCGAAACGCGCACGGGCAAGCGCTTTTTGCGCTCTGCCTTCGGCGGTATAATACACCTTGATCTTATCGGTGACTTCAAAGCCCGCCTCTTTGCGCATGGTCTGGATTTTGGAAACGAGTTCGCGCTCCGTGCCCTCGTCGAGCAGTTCTTCGGTCAGCGTGGTGTCGAGATAGATGCTCAATCCGCCGTCGGCCGCGGAAACATACCCTTCGGCGCTGCCCGTGAAAATCTGCAAATCCTCTTCCAAAAGTTCCACTTCGCCGTCCAGATCGACCTTATAGCTCCCGCCGCCGCGCACGGCATGCACCACTTCGCGCGCGTCGCACTCGGCGAGGAATTTGTTGAGCATCGGTATCTTCTTGCCGCACTTTCTGCCCAACGTTTTGAGCTGCGGTTTCAAAGTATAACTGACGAACCGTTCGGCGTCTGCCGCCGTGCGGAATTCCTTGACGTTGAGCTCGGACAGAATGATTCCTTTCATTTCGTCGTTCAGTTCGATGGGTCGATCGGAAACGACATACAGCGCGGAAAGCGGCTGACGAATTTTCAGATTTCCCGCGTTTCTTGCGCTTCTGCCCAGAACGGTGATCTTCTCGGTCAGTTCCATGTCGGCTTCCAGCTTTTCGTCGATATAGCTCTCGTCGGCGACGGGATAGCGGTTGAGATGCACGCTTTCGGGCGCGTCGGGATAGAAGCCCCGCACGAGGTTCTGATACATCTGTTCCGCCATGAACGGCATATACGGCGCGATAAGCCGCGCCAAAGTCGCGAGTACGGTGTACAGCGTGGTATCCGCGGCAATCTTGTCCTCGGTCAGACCGTTGCCCCAATAGCGGTCGCGCCCCACGCGCACATACCAGTTGGACAGAATGTCCACGAAATCCTGAATGGCGCGCGCCGTTTCGGTGATCTCGTAATTTTGCAATCCTTCGTCCGTATTCTTCACCAACGTATTCAGTTTGGAGAGGATCCAACGGTCGGTGAGGGAAAGTTTGCAATCTTTGAGATTGTATTTGGACGGGTCGTACCCGTCGATTTCGGCATAGGTCGTGAAGAACGCATAGGTATTCCACAGCGTGCCCATGAACTTTCTCTGCGTTTCGGAGACGAGCGACGCGTCGAAGCGGGTGGGAATCCAGGGCGCGGAAGCCGTGTAGAAATACCAGCGCACCGCATCGGCGCCCTGTTTGTCCAAAACGCTCCACGGGTCGACGACGTTGCCGATGTGCTTGGACATCTTTCTGCCCTCTTTGTCGTTGACGTGCCCCAGGACGATGCAGTTTTTGAAGGGCGCGCGGTCGAAAAGCAGGGTGGAAATGACGAGCAGGGTATAGAACCAGCCGCGGGTCTGGTCGATCGCCTCGGAAATGAAATCGGCGGGGAAGGTCTCGTCGAAGAGCGCCTTGTTTTCAAACGGATAGTGATACTGTGCAAAGGGCATGGAGCCCGAATCGAACCAACAGTCGATGACTTCGGGCACGCGGCGCATCGTGCCGCCGCAGGCGGGACAGATGCAGGTCAGCTCGTCGAGGTAAGGACGGTGCAGTTCGATGTCCCCCTCGACATGGCACAGCTCTTTGAGCTCGGCTTTGGAACCCATGACGTGGATTTTACCGCAGTCCGCGCATTCCCATACAGGCAAAGGCGTGCCCCAGTAACGGTTGCGCGAAAGCCCCCAGTCGATGACGTTTTCGAGGAAGTTGCCCATGCGGCCTTCCTTGATGGTTTCCGGCATCCAGTTGACCGAACGGTTGGCGGCGATGAGCCTGTCTTTGATCGCCGTTACCTTGACGAACCAGCTCGAACGCGCATAATAGACGAGCGGCGTGTCGCAACGCCAGCAGAAAGGATAACTGTGCACCAATTCCTGCTTTTTGAGCAAAAGCCCGCGCCCTTTCAGATCGTCGAGCACCGCCGCATCCGCCGTGCGGATGGTTTCCCCCGTCGCGGGATCGACGACGGTCAGCGGCTCCTTGGTCACCTCGTCGTGGAATTCCACGACGGGCATGCCCGCAAATCTGCCGCAACCCGCGAGCATCTTGCCGCCGTCGTCCACAAGGTTGACGACGGGCAAGCCATAGCGCACGCCCACTTTATGGTCGTCCTCGCCGAAGGCGGGCGCGATGTGCACGATGCCCGTACCGTCGGTCAGCGTAACGTACGTGTCGTTGGTGATGTAGTGCGACTTTTCTCTGTATTTGAATATTTCTTTTCCGAACGTATAGAGCGGTTCATAGGGCGTGTATTCGTATTCGCTCCCCTTCTTCACGGAGATGAGCTTGTATTCCTCTTCCTTGAAGAGATTGCCCAAAAGTCCCTCGGCGAGAATGTAGCGTTCGCCGTTTTTCAGGAATTCGATTTCGGCATAGTCGTAATCGGGGTGCATGCAGAGCGCGACGTTGGAAGGCAACGTCCAGGGCGTCGTCGTCCAGGCGAGGAAATAGGTATTTTCCCGTTCCGTCAACTTGAACTTGACGAAGCAAGTGACGACTTTGACGTCCTTATACCCCTGCGCGACCTCGTGCGAGGAGAGCGCCGTGCCGCAACGCGGGCAATAGGGAACGATCTTGTGGCCCTTATAGAGCAGTCCTTTCTTATGGATCTCTTTCAGCGCCCACCATTCCGATTCGATATAATCGTCGTGATAGGTAACATACGGCGTATCCATATCGCACCAATAGCCGACGCGGTCGGACATGGTCTTCCATTCGCCCGTATATTTCCAGACGGACTCCTTGCACTTTTTGATGAACGGCTCGATGCCGTAATTTTCAATGTCCTGTTTGTTGTTGAACCCGAGAGTCTTTTCCACTTCCAGCTCGACGGGCAGGCCGTGGGTATCCCAGCCCGCCTTGCGCAGGACATGGCAACCCTTCATGGTCTTGTAACGGGGGATGATGTCCTTGATGACGCGGGTGAGGATGTGCCCGATGTGCGGCTTGCCGTTCGCCGTCGGGGGACCGTCGTAAAAAGAAAACTCCTCGCCCCCTTCGCGCTCTTTCATGCTCTTTTCAAAGATGCGGTTTTCGTTCCAGAACTCCACCGTTTCCTTTTCCCGTCCCGCAAAATTCATGGACGGATCCACTTTTTTGTACATATTGCTCCTCCGTTGATTTTTTAACGCTTTCGTCGGATGATTTGAAAAGCTCGGCAATAAAAAAAGCGCGACCGCCTTTTTGGACGACGCGCGACTTGTATACCACCAAAAAACAAACCATCATTTGCCGCGGCGGATAACGGACCGCGAACCCGTGCAAGGCTACTTTTTTCTTTCGCCCCGCCGGCTGGAAGGTGATATCTCTTCCGTGTCGCCCTCTCCCTTGCACCGTAAAACGGGAGTTCTCTGCGCGGCGAACGCAAAAAAGCCTTGTCCTTCGTCTTTGCCTTATTTTTTCTGTTATATCCCTATTATAGCGGGATTTTTTTTGTTTGTAAAGCGTTTGACGGGGAAAATCGGCGAAAAATGATTTTTGCACGCCTCCCGCCCTTTTCTGCGAGCGAATAATTTTGCCATGGGGCGAAATTTATAAATATTACAAATATTTTACATTTATCTGCGTGCGTTTTTACAACCGCGCGATATAATGATTGTAAAAAATTGAGTAGGCTCATTATGAAAAAAATTATACGGTTGAAATTCAAACGCCGCATGCTTTAATGGATATATATACCTGAAAAAAACAAAATAGGGAAATCTAAAAAATGAAAAAAACTTTGAAGATCAGGCTATTTCTGAATATTGGAATTATCATCACGTGCTTACTTGCCGTCATACTCGTATGTGCACTGCTTTTTTACACGGAATTGCCCATTTGGGCGTGTTCTTTGATTGCGCTGTCTCCCGCCGTTCTCTTTTTGCTCGTCATTTGGGCAACCCGCTTCTTTTCACAGAGCCATACGGAAATCGGATGTTGCCCTGCCTGCGGGGCGAGTTTATGGCGAATATATTCCAATTTCGCCATTCTTGAACCGAACGTCTGCCCTTACTGCGGTTATGACCTGGACGCCGATGAACCGACGCCCGAAGAGCGGCTGTCTTACGACAAGGTCATAAGTCCGCCTGATGAAGATGCAGAAAATAAAGAAACAAAAAAAGAAGATATTTCCGATCGCAAATAATTTGGGACGGGGCAAAAAAATTTTGTCCCGTTTTTCTTGTGCAATCGGAAATAATCTGTTATACTTTATATACTGTTTACAGAAAGGATGTACTGTTTATGACGGAAATCATCGCCAGGCGGCAATTCGATCCCATGTATATATGGTTGGACATTGCCTTTCTCGTCCTGTTTGCGGGGCTTTTGATCTTGAAGAAAAAATATATGACCGTTCTGGTCGGTTTGGTTTTCGGCATTGTCTATATGCTTGTCGATTACGGCATCTTCCACCTCGCCACTCATTCGCGGGAAATTTTCAACGGGTACAGTATGTTCTGGGTGCTTTTGTGGATGTCGATGAGCTACGGCTTCACCAACTTCACTTGGATATGGCTCTGGATCTCCAAAGACAAACACCTCTTCGAGTGGTCGCTGCTCATTCTCGCCTGGTGGGTGTGCTGTCCCCTGCTCGCCGAGACCTTCTCTTACGGCGCGCCGCCCGTCATCATTCAGCGCACGACGGGCGCATATCACGGATATATGGCCCTTATTCTGTTCGCGGGCTATCTCGGACTCATCGTATGGAATCTTTGGCGCAAGGACAAGGAGACGAAAATCAATATTCCGTGGCTGCTCGCCATCGGCATATTGGTGCAGTTCGGGTGGGAAACCGCGCTCCTTCTCGGGGGGATCCGCAGTGCGGGATTTGAGGTATTTTCCGATAAGATCCTGACGCTCGTCGTCAATTCGCTTTTGGAAACAAATCTGGGCATGCCCTATATCTATTTTATCTTCATTGCGTTTTCGGCCCGTTTCACCGAACGCTTGAAAAAGCGCGCCGCGCCCGTGAAATTTATGGAACGCTTGCGGGAAAACAACGCACGGCGGGTGCGGGAGGATATGCAGGGCGATTCCTATCTCGGATAGAGCCGTTCACAGCCTTTTCCCGCGAGAAAAATCTTTCAGAAAACTGAATCATCTTTATATACAAGAGCGCGGGCACGCCTTTGGCGTGCCCGCGCTCTTGTATCTTTCAAACAATTTTCCCGTCCCCTCCGCTCCGCGGTTCGGTTCCGCCGCAAAGCGGCGGAAAATCGACTTACGAACGGGTTTCTTCAAGCAAGTCCTTGGCGCAATTGAGGGCGTTGAAAAGACGGGGGATGCCCATATACGGCATGGCGTGCACGAGCGCACAGACGATTTGTTCCTTCGTGCTGCCCGTCTTCAACGCGCCCGCGACATGGGCGCGCACCTGCACTTCCGCGCCGCCCAATGCGGCGAGCAGGACGACGGTGAGCAGTTCCCGCTCCCGTTCGCAAAGCCCTTTGCGGGTATTGAAGTCGCCGAAACCGAATGCCGTGAGATAATACGGCACGGCCTTGTCAAAGGGCACGGGCAGCCAGGCATAGCGTTCGGCGATCTCGTCGCCGTAAGTCGGCGACTGGATTTTCAAGCCCGCTTCATAGCGCGTTTCTTCCGTTACCCTCTCTCCGCTTTCCAAGGGCAAGGATATGCCGTTTTCCGCAAACACTTCGTCCATCGCGGCGATGGCGTTGAGCGTTTTCGGAAAACCGATGAAGGGCGCGCATTGATAGACCGTTTCTCGGATGTCCGCGGGCGTGACTCCCACGCGCAGGCAGGCCGCCGTGTGCGCTTTGAGCTGGGGCAACGTCTGGTTGACGGTCAGCACGGTGACCGTCACCAACTCGCGCATGCGGTCGTCAAGCGATCCCGTGTAACAGATCTCACCGAAAATAAAACGTTGCAGAATGCGCATGAATTCGGGATCGTTCCCCTCGTTCACCGTCGGCTGACCGCCGAACAGTGTTTTGAATTTCTCTTCACAATTTTTGATGCGATCCATACACTTCCTCCTCTCTGCGTTTCATTTCATTTTTTGCAGCCAATTGCGGACAGACGCGGCATTTTTTCCGTTCATGTTATAACTCGCCAGCCACTTGGTCTGCGGCGAACAGGAACGATGCAGGATTTCATCCGTTTTTCCCGCGCCGCTGCCGCCCGACGTGAAGAAAGGCACGACCGTCTTGCCCGAAAAGTCATAACTCTCCAAAAAAGTCTGTATAATCCGAGGCGCGACATACCACCATATGGGAAAGCCGATGAACACGGTATCGTATTCGTCCATGTTCTGTACCTTTTCCGCGATCGCGGGACGACAGGCGGCGTCGTTCATCTCTTTCGTGGTGCGGCTATTTTTATCCGTCCAATCCAAATCCCCCGCCGTGTAGGGCTGTGCGGGCACGATCTCAAAGAGGTCCGCCACTGCGGCTTCCGCCAGCATTTTTGCCGCGCGCGCCGTTACGCCGCTGCAGGAAAAATAAGCTACCAGTTTTTTGCCTTGTTGCATATGTATTCCTCCCTGTAAATTTATTTTTTTCGATTGTATTGTATCAAGAAACTTTGCCTTTATCCAATATGTATCTTTTCCGTTTCCGCTACGGATTCCGAGCGCATAAAATGACACATAAAATAAACTGAATAGCCCAAGCCCGCCGCGCAACAAGCGCGGCGGGCTTCAGTTTGAACTGTTTTATTCAATGACGTGCGCAAACTGCAAGGCAAAGACAATGCCCACCACGATGCCCAGAGCGATGCGGTACCAGCCGAACACCTTGAAATCGTGCTTACGCACGAAATTCATCAGAAAACGTATGACGGCGAGAGATACGGCAAAGGCGACGGCCATGCCGATAAAGAGCGCGGCAATTTCCGTTCCGCCCAACATATTTCCGTCGAGAAAGAACTTCACCAACTTCAGAAGGCTCGCGCCGAACATGGTCGGAATGGCGAGAAAAAAGGTAAATTCCGCCGCCGTTGTGCGGGATACGCCGATGAGCAACGCCCCCACGATGGTCGCGCCCGAACGGGAAGTGCCGGGGATCATGGCAAGCGCCTGAAACAGCCCGAACATGACCGCCGTCATATATCCGATATCCCCGACCGAATTGATGCGCGGCGTGCGCTTCTTGTTCCAGTTCTCGATCAATATGAAAGCTATGCCGTAAACGATGAGCATGGCCGCAATAACGGGGCCGTTATACAAATACGTGTCCAGAATATCGTCGAGAAGAAACCCCAGAATTGCCGTGGGAATACACGCAATGATGACTTTCAGCCACATCAGCAGAATATCTTTCTTGAAATAGACGCCCTTGTTTCCGCTCCCGGATGCGTCCGTCACGGCAGGCGCGCCGTCCCCGTTCCGCGCCGCGGACAGCGTATCTTGATCGGACGGAATAAACTCCCCTTTCCGCGCCATGCGGCGAAGTTCGGCTTCCTGTTGCGCGAGAGGTTGCACGGCGTGCAACGGGCGCTCCGACCCGTCCGCACCCGGCTTGCGGTTCTTTTTCAGCCCCAGCGGCCAGAGCTTGTTCCAGAACATGACCACGACGGCGAGGATCGCTCCCAGCTGAATGACCACAAAAAACATCTCCTTGAAAGCGTCGCTTGCCTGTATCGGCCAGAATTCGTCAAAGAGATACATATGCCCCGTACTGCTCACGGGCAACCATTCCGTAACGCCTTCGATGATGCCCAAAAGAATGATTTTAATAATTTCCACTATATCCATACTTTCTCCCGCGCATATACTGCGGATATTATTTTTTATGAGCACAGGGCATCAGAATATACCTCGCGCCCGCACAACGGCTTGAAACAAAACAATGCGAGAGGATACGCTTATTCCTTTCGCATTGCAAAAAACTTTTCGACGGAAAACTTAATTTTCCGAAGGCTCTTCATCACCGTATCTGTAATTATAACCGTACTTTCCGTACCCGTAACGGCCGTAACCCTTTTTGCGCTCTTCATATCCGTTCAGAATAACGCCCAGCACTTTACAATGAGAAAATTGCAATTTGCCGACAACGTTTTTGAGATCCTTATACGTGGAGCCCATGTAACTGCTGACGATCGCACAACCGTCCACATACGGCACAAGCGCAAGGCAGTCGGCCATCATGCCGAGCGGAGAAGTGTCGAAAATGATATAATCAAAACGAGTAGAAAGTTCTTCGTACACGCTCGCCATCGAATCACTGCCCAAAAGCTCATAGGGATTGGGCGTTCTCGTTCCCGATGAAATAACGAATAAATTTTCGTGTACGGATGTCGAATGAATGACTTCGTCCAAAGTGGCACTGCCGCTCAGAAGCTCGCTTAAACCGGGTTTATAGGGCAAAGAAAAATATTTATGCGACGTTCCCTTGCGCATATCGGCATCGATCAACAAAACTTTGACGTTGGACAACGCAAACATCAACGAAAGGTTCGCCGAAACGACGCTCTTCCCTTCGTTGGGAAAGGCTGAAGTAATGAAAAAAGATACCGCTTTGCCGTCTTTCTTTTTAGGGATGGACAGACTGATGTTCGCCTTTAAGCTGCGATATGCCTCGGTGAGGAAAAAAGGAGTGGACTCTTGCAACAACATTTCCTTCGGTTCATATACCGCTTGTTCTTTCTTTTTGCCGAAAAACATGATTAAGCCTCCTTTTCCGTTACCGATTTTTTCTCGGTTTGTTCGCCTGCATCGGGAGCTTTCTCCGGAAGTTTCGGAATGATTCCCAAAACGGATACGCCTACCAATCCGGGAATATCCTCCACGTTCTTGATCCGATTATCGAAAAGATGTACCACAACGATGACGATGGCGCCGATTATCACAAACAAAGCCGCGGCAATGGCGACATTGCGCAAATTGGTCGTCAATTGTTCATTGGGATTTTCCAATACAATATCAATGTTGTTGACCTTTATCAATTCTATATTCTCATAGGCCGTAGTTCCCGTAAAATCAAACCCGACCGATTCCGGAATGGATACAACCAATTGATTGGCAACCGCCAAGACTTCCTCTTCATCGGCACCCGATATGCTCACTTTAAAAGAGGAAGTATTCGTATCAAAGACATAATAAATTACAATCGTTCCTTCCCGGCTTGTCATCCCGCCTTGGGGAATCTGATCGCTTTTGGAACGAGATTCCAGCAGTACGGAATCATACGTTCCGCCGCTGATAAGGGAAGAACTCACGCTCTCGCCCAACGAATTTTTTACCGTATTGCGGAACAAATCGCTGTCCAAATAGTAAATGGTGGTACGCAACAAAGCAGGCGTAACGGTCGTTTCATTGATGATCATCCCGTTTCCGTTGCTCTGCGAACCCTGCTCCGTTTCATCCTGTCCTTCCTGTATGCCCGAGAGCATCATTCTGACTTCGGAATAATAAACGGGTTGATAAGTATAAATAAATTGCGTAACCACAAGTCCGACCAATGCGCCGACAACAAGGCAAATGAGCAATACCCATATCTTTTTGTAGAGAGCCCTGAAAATATCGCCCAAATTGATTTCGTTCTCCTGTTGCTCAACAGACATCTGCATTTCTTGTTCCATTTGTCGATGTTTACTCCAATTTTCTTTGGTCATATGCGAATTTGTAAAATTATTCGCCACAACTTGTCTATTATTATACAATGTATCCTTTCCTCTGTCAATAATTTTTATAAATTTTATTGCGAAATAAAAAATCCGAAAGCGCAACCGACCATAAAATATTATAACCGATCGTTGTAAAGTATGCCCTTATTGACACAAAACCATACGAGTTCTGTTCCGCCGCCGCAAGAAAAAAACAAGACATGGATTGATTTTTTTATCGATAATCACAGGCATGGGTCGTTTGTTTCATTTCCTGTCTTTTTTGTTTGATAACATATCCCGATTCTGATATGCCGATAATTTTTGCCCGACACGCTCACGCGTGTCGGGGTTTTCTGTATAAAAATAAGGAGCGGAAAATCCGCTCCTTACAAGAAATCTGTTGTTGTTTTTCTCGGTCAAGCATTCACAATCTCTTCTTCTTGCGATTGCCCTTCCTCCGTTTCACCGACATTCTCCTCCGTTTCGCCGACGGTGGAGGCATAAGTCGACAGCACGGCAGGCGAGCAGTCTCTGTACTGCTTGAGGCCGGTACCCGCGGGAATGAGTTTGCCGATGATGACGTTTTCCTTCAAGCCCATGAGATAATCTCTCTTGTTCTTGATGGCCGCATCGGTGAGCACCTTCGCCGTTTCCTGGAAGGACGCCGCGGAGAGGAAGCTCTCGGTGGCGAGCGCCGCCTTGGTGATGCCCAAAAGAATACGCTTGCCGCTGGCGGGAATGCCGCCGTTTTCGATCGCCTTCTCGTTCTCCTGTTCGAAATGGAACAGATCGACGAGCTCGCCGGGAAGCATATCGGTGGAACCGGACTGCTCCACTTTGATCTTGCGGAGCATCTGACGGACGATGATCTCGACGTGTTTGTCGTTGATTTCAACGCCCTGCGAACGATAAACCGTCTGCACCTGTTCGAGGATATATTCCTGCACGGCGCGGAATCCGACGATGGAAAGGATCTTCTGCGGATCTTTCGGACCGGCGTTGAGCTGGGTGCCGGGCAGGACTTTGTCGCCCGTCTTGACCTTCAGCTCGGCATTATACGGCAGGTCGTATTCCTTCGTCTCGTTGGTCGTTTCGTTGCGGATGACGATGTGATTGGTGTTGTGGGAATTGTCCACGAGCACGACGCCGTCGATTTCGGAAATCGTGGAGACGCCCTTCGGCTTGCGCGCTTCGAAAAGTTCTTCGACGCGGGGCAGACCTTGCGTGATGTCGCCCGTCGCCGCGATACCGCCCGTGTGGAAGGTACGCATGGTGAGCTGCGTGCCCGGTTCGCCGATGGACTGCGCCGCAATGACGCCGACCGCTTCGCCCACTTTGATGGGATGAGTGGTCGCCATGTTCTTACCGTAACACTTGGCGCATACACCGTGTTTGGACATACAGGTGAACACCGAACGGATGGACACTTCTTCGATGACGAACAGCGGGATCTGTGTGATGCCGTTTTCCAGCATCTGTCTGCGGATATCTGCGGTCAGCGGTTCTCCCTTCTTGGCGATGGGTTTCTGCGCCGCCAACTCGATGTCCTTGGCGATGCCCCTGCCGTAATACTTCTGCAGCTGTGCGGCAGGCACTTCCGCACCGACGGAAACCGTTTCGGTCAGGCTTGCGATATATTTTGCCTTTTCCTGCGTGATGAATTCGTTGGTCTTGACGATGACTTCGCCCGTCAGAGGATTGACGACGTCGTCGGACGCAAAGCGGCCGGTCAGTCTGTCCTCCAGGGACTCCACCGTTTGATTCTCGGAATTGAGAATGGCGCGGATCTTCATGCCGCGGGGCTTTTTGCCTGCGCAACAATCGTCGTCGCGGACGATGACGTCCTGTGCAACGTCGACCAGACGGCGGGTCAGATAACCCGAGTCGGCCGTTTTCAGAGCCGTGTCGGCCAGACCTTTACGGCCGCCGTGCGACGAAATGAAGTATTCCAGAACGGACAGGCCCTTCTTATAGCACGATTTAACGGGAACTTCGATCTTTTTACCCTGCGGGTTGACCATGAGGCCGCGCATACCGGCGAGCTGTTTGATCTGGTCGATGGAGCCGCGGGCGCCCGAATCCGCCATCATCCAGATGGGGTTGAACTTATCTTCTTTGCCCTGCTTGGTCAGCTCTTTTGCCACTTCGTCGGTCGCCTTATCCCAGGCGCTGATAACGGCGGAATAGCGTTCCTCTTCGCGCATCAGACCGCGCGCATAGTTCTTCGCGATGCGGGCAACCGTCTCTTCGGCTTTGGCCACGATCCCCTCTTTGCTTTCGGGGATCTTCATGTCGAACACCGACGTGGTGAGTGCGGCATACGTGGAATATTTATACCCGCGTTCCTTGATCGCGTCGAGAACGGCGGATGCCTTGGGCGCACCGCCCGTGCGGAAGCAAGCCTCGACGATGCGGGAAAGATGCTTTTTGCCGATGGCGCGTGCGCCGCCGATGAATTCGGTGGAAAGCTCGAACTTCAGATAATCTTCGGGTTTTTCTCTCTTGACAAAACCCAGATCCTGCGGCATGCCGTCGTTATAGATGATCCGTCCGACCGTCGTTTTGACGACGCCCGAAACGACCAGTTTTCCCGCCGCGTTGCGGGCGGCATAAACAGTGTTCACCACTTCGTTGTTGGCAACGGACGCATAAGCGGCCACCATCTCCTCCATGCTCTGTCCGTCGGCAAAGGAAAGTTTCTTGCCTTCGGCGACATAGGGAAGCGCGAGATCGGCGAACTTTTCTTCGGGCAATTCGACCGTCCTGCGGACGAAAATTTCGTCCTGGCACTGCAGTACTTTGGTCTGATACGCCATGACCGCTTCTTCCACGGAAGCATACACGGGCGGGATATACACTTCGCCGTCCGCGGAAGGACGGGCGAAAGCATCGTATTTTCTGCCCGCTTCCCGTCTGAGAATGGTCAGGTAATACGCGCCGATAATCATATCCTGCGTGGGAGACATGACGCTCTTGCCGTCGGCGAGTTTGAGAATGTTATTCGCCGAAAGCATCAAAAATCTTGCTTCCGCCTGCGCTTCCGTCGACAGGGGAAGGTGCACGGCCATCTGGTCGCCGTCGAAGTCGGCGTTGAACGGGCCGCAGACGAGGGGCGAAATTTTGATGGCTCTGCCCTCGATGAGGACAGGCTCAAACGCCTGAATGGACAGACGGTGCAGCGTGGGCGCGCGGTTCAAAAGGACGGGATGGTCCTTGATGACGTTTTCCAGAACGTCCCAGACCTCCGCTCTGCCCTTTTCCACAAAGCGCTTGGCGCTCTTGATGTTGTGGCACTTGTTGCTTGCCACCAGCTTTTTCATGACGAACGGCTTGAAGAGCTCGAGCGCCATTTCTTTGGGCAGACCGCACTGATAAATTTTCAGTTCGGGACCGACGACGATAACCGAACGGCCGGAATAGTCGACGCGTTTGCCCAAAAGGTTCTGACGGAAACGTCCCTGTTTGCCGCGGAGCATGGCCGAGAGGGACTTGATTTCGCGGTTGGAAGCAGACAGCAACGGTTTGCCGTGTCTGCCGTTGTCGATGAGCGCGTCCACCGCTTCCTGCAACATTCTCTTTTCGTTTTTGATGATCATTTCGGGCGCGCCGATCTCGAGCATCTTTTTGAGACGGTTGTTGCGGTTGATGACCCTTCTGTAAAGATCGTTCAAATCGGAAGTGGCGAATCTGCCGCCGTCGAGCTGTACCATGGGACGGATGTCGGGCGGAATGACGGGCAAAACGGTGAGAATCATCCATTCGGGGCGGTTGCCGCTCTTGCGGAAGGCTTCCAAAATTTCGATGCGCTTCACCGCGTTGGCAAGTTTCTGTCCCGTGCTGTTGCTCTCGATGATCTCGCGCATTTCCTTGCATTCCTTATCGAGATCGATCGCCATCAACAGTTCGCGGATGGCCTCGGCGCCCATGCCGACTTTGAGTCCCGTCGTCTTGCTGTCGCCGTATTTTTCTTCCAGTTCGCGGAGCTGTTTGTCGTTGATGACCTGCTTATAGACCAATTCGGGAATGTTGCCCGGATCGAGCACGACATAGGCCGCAAAATAGATGACTTGTTCGAGTTGCTTGGGACCCATGCCCAAGATCATGCCGATTCTCGAAGGGACGCCGCGGAAGTACCAGATGTGCGAAACGGGCGCGGCGAGGGAGATGTGTCCCATTCTCTCGCGGCGCACTTTGGAGCGGGTGATTTCCACG
The DNA here is from genome assembly GCA_944376455.1 of uncultured Clostridia bacterium. Classification (GTDB taxonomy): domain Bacteria; phylum Bacillota; class Clostridia; order Christensenellales; family Borkfalkiaceae; genus RGIG4074. The sequence goes on along the minus strand of CALWCO010000012.1, from coordinate 8,108 downwards.
CCGCACTTCTCGCACTTGATGCCCTTATAGCGCACTCTCTTGTATTTGCCGCAATGGCATTCCCAGTCTTTGACGGGGCCGAAAATCTTTTCGCAGAAAAGACCGTCCCGTTCGGGTTTTTGCGTTCTGTAATTGATGGTTTCGGGCTTGGTTACCTCGCCGTAAGACCATTCTCTGATTTTTTCGGGGGATGCTACGCTGATCTGAATAGAGTTAAAATCGTTTAATTCGTACATAAAATTACTTTACTGCCTCCCGTCAGTCGTCCATGCTCTCGTCGTCTTCGTCGCTGAACAGATCGTCGAAGCGGATGTCCTCATCCACGTCGCTCATGTCGTCGTCATCGTCGAAATCGACGTCCGAAGCGTCCGTTTCCTCTTCATCCTCTTCCTCGAAGAGCGATCCGACGTCATCGTCGTCATCGTCGTCACCCTCGTCGCCGAGCGTGCCCAGATCAAAGGATTCTTCGTCGGACTCGCTGCCCGCGGATGCGGCGGAGCGCAAAGGCCGTCTTTCGACGGGTTCATCCTCATCCTCGAATTCGCGCAGAATGAGTTCACTGTTGTTCTCCGTGAGCACTCTCACGTCCAAAGCAAGGGACTGCAATTCTTTGAGCAACACCTTGAAGGCTTCGGGAATGCCCGGCTCGGAGATGTTGTTGCCCTTGACGATGGATTCGTACGTCTTGACGCGCCCCACGATGTCGTCCGATTTGACGGTCAAAATTTCCTGCAGGATGTGCGCCGCGCCGTATGCTTCCAACGCCCAGACTTCCATTTCGCCGAAACGCTGGCCGCCGAACTGCGCTTTACCGCCGAGGGGCTGCTGGGTGATCATGGAGTAAGGACCGATGGAACGGGCATGGATCTTATCGTCGACGAGGTGGATGAGTTTGATCATGTACTGCACGCCGACGGTGACTCTGTTTTCAAACGGTTCGCCCGTTCTGCCGTCAAAGACCTGGAACTTGCCGTCCACTTTGCCTTCGGGGTTCAGGATGTTGTTTTCCTTGAAGAGCTGTTCGATGTCCCCTTCGGTCGCGCCGTCGAATACGGGCGTGGCGATTTTCCAGCCGAGCTGTTTGCAGACATAACCGAGGTGCACTTCCAAAACCTGCCCGATGTTCATACGGGAAGGAACGCCCAAGGGGTTGAGAAGGATCTGCAGGGGGGTGCCGTCCGCAAGAAAAGGCATATCTGCCTGCGGCAATACACGGGAAATGACGCCCTTGTTGCCGTGGCGTCCCGCCATCTTGTCGCCGACCTGGATCTTACGCTTCTGGGCGATGTACACGCGGACGACCTTGTTGACGCCCGGTTGCAATTCGTCCTTGTTTTCTCTGGTGAATATTTTGACGTCCACGATGACGCCGCCCTCGCCGTGCGGGACTTTGAGGGAGGTATCCCTGACTTCACGCGCCTTTTCGCCGAAGATGGCGCGCAGCAGACGCTCTTCGGGCGTGAGTTCGGTTTCGCCCTTGGGCGTTGTCTTACCGACCAGAATATCGCCGCCGTGCACTTCCGCGCCGATGCGGATGATGCCGTCTTCGTCGAGGTCTTTCAATGCGTCGTCGCCGACGTTGGGAATGTCGCGGGTGATTTCTTCCGCGCCGAGTTTGGTGTCGCGCGCTTCGGTTTCATACTCTTCGATATGGATGGAAGTGAACACGTCGTCCTGCACGAGTTTTTCGGAGAGCAGGATGGCGTCCTCAAAGTTATAGCCTTCCCATTCCATATAGCCGACGAGAATATTTTTACCGAGCGCCAGCTCGCCGTTGTTGGTCGAAGGACCGTCGGCAATGATCTCCCCTTTCGCCACGCGGTCGCCCGTATTGACGATGGGTTTCTGGTTGAGGCAGGTGCCCTGGTTGGAACGCTCGAATTTTTTGAGCGGGTATCCGGTAACGATGCCGCTGTCCTCGCGGATGCGGATCATATCGGACGCCGCACCGATGACGACGCCTGCTTCCTTGGCAATGACCATGACGCCGGAGTCGCGCGCAATGGCCGCCTCGACGCCCGTCGCGACGATGGAAGATTCCGTCTTCAACAGAGGCACGGCCTGACGCTGCATGTTGGAGCCCATGAGCGCGCGGTTGGTGTCGTCGTTTTCCAGGAAGGGAATGAGGGCGGTTGCGACCGAGACGAGCTGTTTGGGCGAAACATCCATGTAGTCCATCTTATCGCACGAAAGCTCGGTGATCAGGTCTTGATGACGGCAACCGACCATCTGATTCTTGAAATGTCCCTCTTCGTCGAGCGGCTCGTTGGCCTGCGCGACGAAATACTTATCCTCTTCGTCGGCGGTCAGGTATCTGACTTCGTCGGTCACACGGGTGGAAATCACCTTGCCGTTTTCGTCATAGGTATGCTCAACTTTTCTGTAAGGCGACATGATGAAGCCGTACTCGTTGACGCGGGAGAAGGTGGCAAGCGAGGAAATCAGACCGATGTTCTGACCTTCGGGGGTCTCGATCGGGCACATTCTTCCGTAATGAGAGTGGTGTACGTCGCGCACTTCAAAGGTGGCGCGGTCGCGGTTGAGACCGCCGGGACCGAGGGCGGACAGCTTACGCTTGTGCGTCAGCTCGGAAATCGGGTTGGTCTGATCCATGAACTGCGAGAGCTGGGAAGAGCCGAAGAACTCCCTGATCGCCGCGGAAACGGGACGGATGTTGATGAGGCTGGAAGGCGTGACTTCCATCGGATCCTGCGTCGCCATTCTCTCCTTGATCAGTCTTTCCAGTCTGGCGATGCCGACGCGGAGCTGGTTCTGGAGCAGCTCGCCCACCGAACGCACGCGGCGATTGCCGAGGTGGTCGATGTTGTCCACCGTACCGATATGATAGCGCAAGTCGATGTTCGTGGAAATAGACGCGATGATGTCGTCGACGGTGATGTGTTTATGGTTGAGTTTTTCGATCAGAGGTTTGATCGTCTTTTTCTCGTCGTTGGAGAGAGCGCGCTCGGGCGCGTTCAAAAGCGCGTGGAAGAGTTTGCATGCCGCAACGAACTTGGCGCGGGTGATGACGCGCTTTTCGCGGTTCTTCTTTTCTTCGGGCTTCTCGTCCGTGACGTCCCTTTTCTCCTGCGTGTAATAGAGCGCATTGATCTCGTCGATATAGCGATCCGCAACGGCGTCCACGCCGTCCGCTTCCGCCTCGGCGGCGAGTTTTTGGGAGAATACGAAGTTGGGATAGTAAATCGTGGGCAACAGGCCGAAGGTCTTGGGATTATACTCGCTGACCGCGGCAAAATCGACGGTGTTGTTGCCGATAATCTTATGACGGATCTCACCCGCCTCTTCGTCCTTGACGAGGACAAAAAGCTCGTTGATGCCCGCGTTCTGGATTTCAAACGCCTTCTCTTCGGAGATCTTGTCCCCTGCGGCGGCAAGAATTTCACCCGTCCGGGGATCGATGACATCGTCGGCGACGCGGCACCCCGCCAGTCTGTATGCGAGGTTGAGCTTTTTGTTGAATTTATAGCGTCCCACTTTGACGACGTCATAACGGCGGGCGTCAAAGAAGAGGTTGTTGAGGTGCTGACGCACCGATTCCTCGGTGGGCACTTCGCCGGGGCGCAGACGTCTGTACAGTTCCACCAAGCCTTCGGATTCCGATTTGACCGTATCCTTGGAAATGGTGTTTTCGATCATCTTGTCCCCTTCGAACAGGTCCTGAATGGCTCTGTCCGAACCGAACCCCAAAGCGCGCAACAAAACCGTGGCGCAGAGTTTTCTCTTTCTGTCCACTTTCACCCAGAGCACGCCCTGCAGATCCTGTTCGAGTTCGAGCCAGGCGCCGCGGTTGGGAATGACGGTCGTGTTGTAGATCTCCTTGCCCGCCTTCTTATCCTTCTCGCAGGCGTTATATACGCCCGAAGAGCGGACGAGCTGGGAGACGATGGCGCGCTCGGCGCCGTTGATGATGAAAGATCCGTGCTCGGTCATCAAAGGAATATCGCCCATGAAGACGTCCTGATCGACGGTCTCCTGTTTGACTTTGTTGACAAGTCTGACCTTGACGCGGAGGGCCTTGGCATAGGTCGCGTCGCGGTTGCGGCATTCCTTTTCGTCGTACTTGGGTTTAGCGGCGAATTCGTGGTCGAGGAAGTAAAGCTCGAAGTGATCGGAGTAGTCCGTAACGGGCGAAAAATCCTCAAAGACTTCCGAAATACCTTCATTGATGAAAGTATTGTAGCTGTCTTTCTGAATTTCCACCAGATCGGGAATATCGATCACCTCATTGATGGAACCGAATTTCCGTCTTTCGTTCTTGCCGTACTTGACAATGGGTAAATTCATGTCGGTTGCAGTTGCTCCTTTATTGTTTTTTATCATAACGAGCGATCTACCGAGTATATCTTTTCATCGATAAAAATCATGTTACCAAAATTAAAATTACGAAAAAATTTTGAAAAACCCTTTACAGGTCGGGGATTTTGTTGTATACTGAATCGGAACAAACGCCCGAAAACGCATCAAAACCCGCCGTTTTATGCCTGTTTGCCCCTCTTTTTTCCCTGAAAAAGTGCAAAAGGGGCATAATACGCATAATAATACATTATGTTATTCTAAAACATTTTTCGGCCCTTGTCAACCGTTTTTTATCTCTTTTTCCATAATATAGGGAAAAATTTATTTTTATGGAGGAAAAATCCCATGCGGATCGACAAATTTCTAAAAGTTTCGCGCATCCTGAAGCGCCGCACGGTCGCACAGGAGGCGGCCAAAAACGGCAAGGTGTGCGTCAACGGCAGAGAGGTCAAACCCGGCCACCAGATCAAACCGGGCGACGTCGTGGAAATCGACTATGCGACAGACACCCTCCGTTTCCGCATTCTCGACGTCGCCGAAACCGTCAAAAAGAACGACGCTTCCTCGCTCTACGAAATCCTCGGCGAACAGGAAAAATGATCGGCAGATCAAAATAAAAAAGGCGGCGCCCGACGCCCCTTTTTCGTATTCTTTTATTTTTTCGTTCTTTTTCCCCGACGAAGAAATCAATCGCCGTGCAATGCAATACGCATACTAAAGGAGGGCATGCCCGTGAATAAAGACATTTCCGTGATCATCTGCGCCGCCGGAAAAGGAACGCGCGCGGGATTCAAAAGCAACAAATTACTGCAACCCATGCCCGAAAATCAAGGCGAAACGGTGCTTGAACATACCGTGCGCGCATTCCTGCGTGCGGCCGTCGGGCAGATCGTCATCGCCGTTTCAACGGACGATCGGGAAGACATCGAAAAAATGTTCGCCGATTGCCCCCTTTGCACCGTGACGACGGGCGGCGCAACGCGTACCGATTCGGTAAAGAATGCGCTGAAAGCCGTAACGGGTGCAATCGTACTCGTGCACGACGGCGCGCGCCCCTATGTGAGCGGCAAAGTGATCGCCGACTGCATCGCAAGCGTCAGAAAATACGGCAGCGGCGTGTGCGCCCTGCCGCTGACAGACACCGTCGTGCGAACGAAGGACGGCGCGATCGTCGAGGTGCCCCCGCGCGAGCAAATGTTCGCCGTACAGACGCCTCAAGGGTTTTCGACGGACGAACTGCGGACGGCTTACGCAAAAATCGGCGAAGAAAACTATACGGACGATTCCACGGTATATGCCCGCTTTATCCGCCCGCCGCACTTTTTCATCGGAGAAAAAGAGAACAAAAAACTGACGTTTGCCGAAGATTTTCTTCCGAATGCAAAAATGAACGGAAATACTTCCTTTCCGCTGTTCCCCTCCTTCCCGACGAGCGGAACCATGCCCGTGCGCGCGGGCATCGGCATCGATACCCATGCTTTCGGAAAGAAACAGGATTACATCGTTCTGGCGGGCGTGAAGATCCCCGCGGAGAGCGGACTGATTGCCCACTCGGACGGAGACGTACTTGCCCACGCCGTGACGGACGCCGTTCTGTCCGCCTCGGGGCTCCGAGACATCGGATTTTACTTCCCCGACACGGACGAAAAATGGAAAGGAGCCGACAGTTTGGCAATGCTCCGCGCCGCACTGCAAGAGGTCAGAAAAGCAGGATTTCTTCCCTGCAACGTGTCTGTGGCCATACAGGCGGAAAAACCGAAATTGAGCAAATTCATCCCCACCATGACCGAGAATTTGGCCCGCGTCATGCAACTCCCCCTTTCCGCCGTCGGCATTGCCGCGGGGACCAATGAGGGGCTGGGATATGTGGGCGAAGGCAAGGGCATCACCGTGACCGCGGCCGTTCTTCTGCAAAAGGCGTGAGCGCACCCGAACACACAAACCGGCGCACGCCGCTATGCGGGAGGCCGAAGAAGCCCATCGCCTGCAAGAATGCAGAAAAATGATCATAAAGCATCTTTATATCTGTTTTGCCATTCGCAAAAAGTTTTTAAAATTGTTTCCAGCTTATTGACGTCACCCATGCCGATAAAGAAATAATCTTCGACCTTGCACACCATCCAATCGTTGTCACCGTTTTCGATGTCAATTTTTTCAAACGGCTTGTCTTCCAATTCTGTATCATACAAATAAATCCTGACCATCCAGCCGGGATTGTCCAGCGTTTCGATTTTTATGCCGTACCCGTGCTCCCAATCCCCGTTACAATTTGATTGAAACCATTGGTTGATTTCTCTCAATGCGTCCATCTTCGTCCCTCCTGCATCTCTCCTGTTTTAGCACGCCCGAAAATCCACAAAGCACACCGAAGGCGCACCGTTTTTCGTACGCACGCGCCGTTTCGACGTTGTTCTTACCCCGATCGGAAGCCGAAAAAGTATCCGCCGCGCGCGGCGCGGCCCCTCGGCGGGCCTTCATCCTTTATCAAATTTTTTCGACGGCAAAGGCTCCCGTTCCCATATGGAACACGGCCATGCTTTATCGCCCATCGTTCGCATCCCGGATTATCTTGCGTTCTCTTTCCAGCCTGGGCAAATATTCGTGCTGAAACACAGAACGCCAGGATAAAAGTATGTTTTGTGCAATTTCCGCCTGATAAATGATCTTACCGCCGTTTTTTCCGAACAAATCTTTTACGATCAGCAAATATCTTTTTCCGTTCCGTGAAAATGCAAAAACATCGGCATCTCCCGACGAAAACAACCAATATTTTGAATAAGGGGATTTCTCTTTTATTTTTTCGGATAACGGCGTTTTCTCCTCCCATTCCTCCTCGCTTCTTATAAAATCAAGGACAAAATCCTTTCCGCCATAATGAATATCCGCATCTTGTCCGTTCAGCCAACGATACATTATATCCCCGATTTCAAACGCAAAGGAATCCCGGAACGAAAATATTTTTTTATTTCCCGACATAAAAATCAAATCGGCCAGGTCATCGTCCATATGCTTTGTTTTTTCATTGCTAATCATAAATTTTTCTTTTTCGCTTATCGGCAATTCCAAATGCAGATCCATTTCCCTATGCTCCCGTTTTTTCAACCTCTCCGTTGTCCTTGATACGTTTCTGAAGCGTCCGAACCGCTCCGACGGATGACCGCAAGTTCGGGAAACGGCGTCCGTCTTTTTTTCGACGCGATCAATAAATTTTTTCAGCGGAAGGCGTCGCCCTCCGCTTTTTTGTTTTATTGTATTGTTTGTCCGCCTATATTACCGCCTGTTCTTCAATCGCGCCTGAATATACTTCCTTTAATCTATTTAAAAACTTTTCACTATAGACAACTTCTATAATATTTTCTCCCTTCTTTTTTGTCAACCGGTAAATTTTTCCATGTTTTTTTATTTCTTTTAGATACATATAAATCACATATATTTTCCCTACATTTTCAATTGACACATATTCGATGTCTTCTATTTCGCACTCCATCTTTATTTTGTTGAACCTTTTTATAACCATTTTCCCATGATCAACAACCAAGATATTCATATAACAAATACTTCCTGTCATAAGAATTATACTCGTCAACAAAAATACAAAGATGAAAACAAAAATTGCACTTTCTTTATAAATCAAGAATGCAATAATTGAAAGAATGAAAAGCAACGTCGAGGGAACTGCCGAGCAAATTAAAATATAAAAAATGATTCCGTATTGTGATATGCACCCCAAAAGTTGGACAGCTTTTGGAGGTGCATATTTTTATGTCAAGGAAAAAGAGATTCAACACAAA
>CALWCO010000011.1 GCA_944376455.1 uncultured Clostridia bacterium | reverse complement strand
GTTCATACAGATCTCCTTTGTAGTAAATTTTGTTTTGCAACTCTATTTTACCACAGATTTGTATGAACTCCTTTTTTCTCTCCACTGTTGCACTTAATAGTATAATTCACCCAAAAAAGTAAGAGCGGCCGTGCTGTAACGCACGGCCGCTCTCCATAATACAATGATTTTTAAAATTACTTCTTCATGCCCTCTTCGACGGCAACGGCAACCGCAACGGTCGCACCGACCATCGGGTTGTTACCCATGCCGATGAGGCCCATCATTTCAACGTGCGCGGGAACGGAAGAGGAACCCGCAAACTGCGCGTCGGAATGCATACGGCCCATCGTATCGGTCATGCCGTAAGAGGAAGGGCCCGCCGCCATGTTGTCGGGATGCAGCGTTCTGCCCGTACCGCCGCCCGAAGCGACGGAGAAATATTTCACGCCGTTCTCGTTGCACCATTTTTTGTAGGTGCCCGCAACGGGGTGCTGGAAACGGGTGGGGTTGGTCGAGTTGCCCGTGATGGATACGCCGACTTTCTCGAGCTTCATGACCGCAACGCCTTCGGTTACATCGTCCACGCCATAGCAACGCACTTTCGCGCGGTCGCCTTCGGAGAACGCCTTCTCGTATACGATCTTGATGGTTTCGGTGTAGTGATCGAATTCCGTTTCGACATACGTGAACCCGTTGATACGGGAGATGATGTAAGCGGCGTCCTTGCCCAGACCGTTGAGAATAACGCGGAGAGGCTTGACTCTGACTTTATTGGCATTCTGCGCGATGGAGATTGCGCCTTCTGCCGCGGCAAAGGATTCGTGTCCGGCGAGGAAGCAGAAGCACTCCGTGTCTTCGGAAAGGAGCATGGAAGCGAGGTTGCCATGGCCGAGACCGACCTGACGATTCTGCGCGACCGATCCGGGAACACAGAAAGCCTGCAGACCGATGCCGATGGCAGAAGCCGCGTCGGCGGCCTTCTTGCAGCCTTTTTTAATGGCGATCGCCGCACCGACGGTGTAGGCCCATACCGCATTTTCAAAACAGATGGGCTGGGTGCCTCTGACGATCTTATCGCAATCCACGCCCTTGGAAAGGCAGATGTCCTTGCATTCTTCCACGGAAGAAATGCCGTATTCTTTCAGCACGCCGTTGATTTTATCGATTCTTCTCTCATAACCTTCAAATAAAGACATTTTTCGGTACCTCCACCATTATTCCTTGCGCGGGTCGATGAATTTGACCGCACCCTGTTCGGCAGTGAATCTGCCATAGTGTCCCTGCGCCTTCTTGTATGCCTCGTTGGGCTCCATACCTTTCTTGATGAAATCGGTCATCTTGCCGAGCGATACAAATTCATAGCCGATGACTTCGTTGTCCTTATCGAGCGCCAGACGGGTAACGTACCCTTCCGCCATTTCGAGGTATCTCACGCCCTTCTGCAAGGTGGAATACATGGTGCCGACCTGTGAACGGTGGCCCTTGCCGAGGTCCTCAAGTCCCGCGCCGACGGGCAGACCGTCTTCGGAGAAGGCAGACTGCGAACGACCGTACACGATCTGCAGGAACAGTTCGCGCATGGCGGTGTTGATGGCGTCGCACACGAGGTCGGTGTTGAGCGCTTCCAACGGCGTCTTGCCGGGCAGGATTTCCGCCGCCATGGCCGCGGAATGCGTCATGCCGGAGCAACCGATGGTCTCCACCAAGGCTTCCTGAATGATGCCCTTCTTAATGTTCAGCGTCAGTTTGCAGGCGCCCTGCTGGGGAGCACACCAACCCACGCCGTGCGTCAGGCCGCTGATGTCCTTGATCTCCTTGGCGTGGACCCAAAGGCCCTCTTCGGGAATCGCCGCATTTTCATGCTTGGCGACGCCGGCGCCTTTGGCAACGCAGAACATTTCTTCTACCTCTTTCGATATAATCATTGCTGATTCCTCCAATAAAATTTTTAGACACTGCATTGTTACTTTCTTTCAGTATAGCATAAGCAAAAAAATTTTTCAAATTTATTTGCCCGCTTGTCCGCAAAAAATTCAATATTTTTTTCTTCCTCCGCCCGCCGCAGCGAGCGGCGGGCGGGAGAGCTTATATTTTCTTTGACGGCAACGTTTTATAAAAAACGCGCGGCGTCGTTGAGGGAGGGCAGAACGCCCTCGGGACGGTCGGGCGAGGCGGCAAGAGCCTCCGCCTTGGTTTCGCCGCTCAATACTAGAAGCGTGTGAAAACCGTTGTTCACGCCGAAACGGATGTCCGTATGGAGACGGTCTCCGACCATGACCACTTTATCCCCCGCCACGCGCATGCGGCGCTTGATGCAGTCGCCCATGACCGTGTACGGCTTACCGCAGATCACGTCGGGCGTCTTGCCCGAAGACACCTTCAAAAGGGCAATAAAAGACCCCACGTCGGGCGGGAATACGTCCTTGGAGGGGCAGACGTCGTCGGGATGGGTGGCAATGTACAATGCCCCCTCCACGATGTATTTGTTGATTTTTTTCAATTTTTCAAAGGTCAGAGAGGTGTCATAGGCGAGCACGCAGACGTCCGGTTTTTCCTCCGTGAGCGCGATTCCCGCCGCGGAAAATTCCGCTTTGACCGCGTCGGTCGCCACGAGATAGACGGACTTCCCGCCATGAAAGGTCTGCAAATATTCGATGGTCGCCATGGCGGACGTATAGACAAGGTCCCCCTCCCCCCACAGCCCGATCCGCTTGAGTTTCTTCTCATATTCGTCGGGCGTTTTGGAAGAATTGTTGGTGAAATACACCAATCTTTTCCCCGCGACGCGGAGCGCGGCGAGCGTGGAGGACATATCGCCGATGGGCGTTTCGTCAAAATAAATGGTGCCGTCCATGTCCAGGAGGAACACCTCTGCCTGCTTTACGATCTCTTCGGTAGTCATCTGTATCTTTCTCCGTAAGTTTTGCGATCGGCGCGGACGGCTTTTTTGTGCGGGCTCCGCCCGTTCCGCCGAATATTTTCCTCTCCCGTTCCGTCCCCGCCGCGCTCAAAAGACCGACGCCGTCGGGCGACGCAATCAGGGGCGGCGCAATTAAAAATCCAGCAGCCCGAAATCGCGCATGAGCGACGTGATGCCGTAATGCGGGTGCCCTTCGGGCAGATATTTGAGGGCGACGTTCAAAAGACGGTTTTCCACGGGGTACCGTTCTTTGTATTCCCGCAGATCGTCCTCTGCCTGCGCCGCACGGCGCAAGAGTTCCTGCGATTCGCCGAGAAACTGTGCCCGCACGCTCTCGAATACCTGCGCATAGAGCGCCAGCTTTTCCACGGGCGGCAAGACTTGCGCCGCGCTGATCTCCTCTTCGCTCTTGTGATAGAGCCCCGCCGCCTGTCGGATGCGGGCATGGTAGGGCGGTGTATAGTATCGGCGGTACTTGCCGCAAGTGAAAAAGACATTGTAAACCTTGGACAGTTTGTCCAAGGCGTAAAACGCGGACATGGGGCCTGCGCCGAGACGGCGATAGCTCTCGGCAAGCGTCTCCGCCTCCCCGCAGGGAAAGCCCTGTGCGCGGCAGAGGGAGAGCACCAGTGCCGCACAGAATATGTTCCGCCGCCCGACGGCGGCATAGGGCGTTTCGCTGCAGGCGCTGACCGCATCCGATACCGCGTCGTACAGTTCTTTGCTGTAAGCCGTCTGCAAGAGCACGGCGTCAAACCGCAACTCAAACAGTACCGCCCGACGCATCGCGGCGTCGGCATAGGCATCCGGCAGAGAAGATTTATCGAACAGCGTTTCGTCCGCAAAGAAATAGTTCGCGGGGCGCACGGGATATTCCGTCGGCTCCCCGCCGATGCGCACCTGCACCCGCCCCTCCGTCACCGCCGACAGACCGTCGCGCGAAAGCGAAAAGGCAAACACGGCGCACGGCAGATCCCGCACCGTCGCAAAATACCGCGCCGCGCTTTCCGCGTATGCCTCTCCGTAAACGATGATGAGGGATATATCGTCGGACAGCGCAAACAAATTCTCCGTTCCGTCCTGCGGCAAGAGCACCATCACACTCGCCGAAGGGAAAATCTTACGGAAAAAGGAAAATTTATCGGCCGTTTTCAGGCTCAACAGGAGCAATATCCCCGCAAACGGATGCCGCTTGCAAAGCACGTCCCCCGCCTCTTCGGCGTTTCCGAAAAAAAGCTCTCCTTGGTATTTCGACTGCGCCAGCTTTTGTAGGGAAAGATCGGTCAGCCGCATGATGATGTTACCTTATATCGATATTTTTAATTGATTTCGAGATTTTAAGTTGTCTGTAAAAGCAGGTAAACGGAGCACAAAGAACAATGTGCCGCGGCGAAAAAACGCGCGGAGAGGCGCCCCGACCCAGTCAGCGCAGGAACTCGTCGATCGCGCGCAAAAGCGCGTCGTTCTGTTCGGGCGTGCCGACGGTGATGCGGCAATAACCGGAAATCTTCGGTTTGTTCCAATGGCGCACCAACACGCCCCGTTCGCGCAAGGCGCGATAGACGGCGGCGCCGTCCGTCCCCTCTTTGCCCGCAAAGAGGAAATTGGCAGAGCTTTCGGGAACGGTGAACCCCCGCTCGCGCAACGCCGCGCAAAGGCGGGTGCGTTCGGCGATTACCTTTTGCGTGCACTCCGCATAATATCCCCGCGAAGAGATCGCCGCCACACAGACGGCCTGACACACGCGGTCGAGCGGATAGGAATTGAAACAGTCCTTCACGCGGAAGAGCGCATCGATCAGATTTTTGTCGCCGAGCGCATAACCGCAACGTATGCCTGCGAGCGAATAGCTCTTGGAAAAAGTCTTGACGACCAACAGGTTTTTATATCTTTTGACCCCTTCCGCCGCCGATTGACCGTAAAAATCCATATAGGCCTCATCGACGATGACCAGCCTGTCCTTCTGCGCGGCGACAAAGGAAAAAATGTCCTCTTTGGGAATACCCATGCCTGTGGGAGCGTTGGGATTGGCGATGATATACCCCTGACAGTCAGTCGTCGAAAAGGCCTGCAAATCGAGGGAGAAATCCGCCCGCAAAGGCACGACGGTGTAAGGCACCGAATAAAAGGCGCAGAACACGGGATAGAACGAATATGTAATGTCGGCAAAACAGGTGCCCTTGCCGTCGGGATCGAAAAATGCGGGGAGGCACAGCGCCAAAACCTCGTCGCTGCCGTTGCCGCAAAAGACGTTCTCTTTCTCCACACTCTCCGCCGCGGCGATCTTTTCCCGCAATCCGTCGGCATTCGGGGACGGATACAGCCGTAAGTCGGCCGCATCGAAATTTTTCAGCGCTTCGAACACGGCGGGCGCGGGCGGATAGGGATTTTCATTGGTGTTCAGTTTGACATATTTGCGATCGTTCAGCTGTTCCCCGGCCGTGTAGGGCGTAATGCCCGCCGCGAGGCGGCTGATGAACGGAGAACCCGATTCTCTTTGCTTGTCTGCATTCGTTTGCATGTGCACATCTCCCGCCCGCCCTTTCGGCGGGCCGTCTTCCGATAAAAAAACGCTCAGGCCGCTCGCGCGGCGCAATATTTTCTCAAGATTTCCGCAAGGATTCCGACAGTATTCCGACAATATTCCGATGGAACCGTCCGCCGCCCGATGCGCTCCGTGCGCACGGACGCCCGTCAGGCATTCGGAACTGTCGTCAGGCGATCAGGCCCGCCGCACGCACGGCGGCTTCTATGCCGTTGAGCCCCAGTCCAACGAGCACGGACAGAACGTACAATCCCACAAGGAGCACAAGATTGCGCTTCCATTTCTTTGTGTCTTTCAAGAGTACGACAAAGCCCAATCCCGCATTGGCGCAAAGCCCCGCCGTCAGACTGCCGAAGGAAATGCCGCCGACCAGAAAGCTCTGCGTGATGACCACACTGCTGGCGCAATTGGGAATCAGACCGATGAGCGCCGTAATGAGCGGTTGCAGATAGACGTTCTGATTGAGGAAATCCATGACCGCATCTTCCCCGACATATCCGATGAGCAGGCCGAACGCAAACGTAACGATATAAACATACAGTGCAATTTTCAGGCTGTGCAACAACGGATTGACAAAGTAGGTGATTGCGGGATGTTTCTCGTCGTGACTCCTGCCGCAAGACGTGCATTCCTCTTCGGTTTTCACCGCGAAAATACGGGCATGGTAATCGGCTTTCCCCTCTTCCCCGTCGAGCGATACGCCCGCAAAAACCTCGGCGGGACGGCGTTTGCGCCAGAGCTCCGCCGCCGCGTTGACGGCATAACCGACGATGACGCCCACAAGGATTTTGATGATGATGAGAGGCAGGAGAAAAAGCGCGCCTTCGCCGCTGGAAAGCAAAATGACAAAGGCCTCGTCGCTGGTCGAGATAAACACGGCGATGAGCGTTCCCACGGCAATGAAACCGCGGTCATAGAGCTTGGCCGCCATGACGGAAAAGCCGCATTGCGGCACCAATCCCGTCGCCGCGCCGATGAGTACGCCCAGACGGCCGCTCAGTCGGCTGTTCTCCTTGGCGAGTGTGGTCTTATGCTCCAAAAGCTCGATCAGGATATAAATAATAATCAGGAACGGCAACAGTTTCAGCGTGTCCAGCAAGGCATCCAGTGCCGTGTCCAGAAAAATTTCCATACGGTGTTATACCTCTGCTTCGGCGGAAGGCTCTTCCGCCGTCTGCGATTCTTCTGTTTCCGCCGCCCCCGTTTGTTGACATACGCTGCCCATGAGTTCCGCGACATATTCATCGGCGGGATGGGCAAAAAGATTGACGGGCGTATCGCACTGCAGAAGTTTCCCCTCCCGCAAAATCGCCACTTTCGTGCCGACCGTCAACGCTTCGCGCAAATTCTCCGTCGCATAGACAAACGTTGCGCCCAGACGGATCTGCAACGCGACGAGATCCTTCACGCTCTGCTCATACAGTTCGGGATTCAGGCCCGACAAAGCCTCGTCAAAGAGATAGACCTTGGGATCGCGCGCAATGATCCTGCCCAGCACCACGCGGCGACGAACCAATGCGGAAACGGTCTTGGGCTTGCGCTGCAGGACATCCGTCAACCCGAGCATAGCAGCAACGGTACGCACCTTTACATCGATGACCGCCGCCGGCGCCTTGCGCATTTTTAACCCGTACGCCAAATTGTCATATACGCTCTTTCCCATGTCGAGCGCACTGCTCTGATAGACGAACGCCATGTCCCGCTCTTTGGACGGCAGATCGGTGATATCCTTGCCGTCGAGGACGATCCGCCCGGACGTGGCAGGCTCCAGTCCCGCCAGGACGCGCAAAAAGGTGCTTTTTCCGCTGCGTTCCAATCCGAACACGGCAAGACTTTCGCCCTTTTCGACGGTGAGATCGATCCCCTGCAGAGCGGCAACGCCGCTGGGGTATTTTTTTGTCAGAGCGTGAATTTTCAATACAGACATTCCGCTGATTTCCTCCGTATATAAATATTTTCCTGAGTATTTTTATCATTATAACACATTTACACTTTTTTCGCAACGTTCAAAGCGCACAAAAAAAGGGATAAAACCAAAATATTTATCCCTTTTTGCTGAAATTTTTGTTTTCCTCGGCCTTCACGTCCGAATAAAAATTTTTTACGATCGGATCAACGGAAGAAAACGGCTTTGAAAAAATAATTTTACCCGTTCAGGAATTTGCGCCCGCACTGTCCGAACCTGTGCCGTCCGAGCCCGTGGCGTCCGAGCCGCCGGGTGCGGAACCCGAACCCGTGTCGGAAGACGTATCGCCCGCGGAGTCCTGCGATTTGACGATGACTTTACAGGAATCGCTCTTTCCGCCGCTCGTCACGGTGACGATGGCTTCTCCCGCCGCCACGGCGGTCACAAGGCCGTCCTTGACCGTGGCGATCTTTTCGTCCGAGCTCTTCCATTCCACCGTCTTGTCGGCGGCGTCTGCCGGCTCTATTTTGACGGTCAGTTTCTGCGATCCGCCCACTTCCAGCTCGATCGTTTCGTCGCTGATCGTGACGGTCATGTTTTCGGAAGGCATTTCCTCCTTGGTACACGCCGCCAGCGCGGTAAGGGAACATACCGCCAGGCACAGGCTCAGAATCATTGTAAAAATCCGAATTTTTCTTTTCATGTCTGTTCTCCTTTTCGGTTATATCCCTATTGTTCCCTTTTGCGTTCTTTTTATACGGTCCCGCGCTCGGCTTTTTTCTGCCGCGCCCGCGCGCAACACCCGCACAACGCCCGCGCAAAACAAAAAGAGGTCGCGCGGACGGCCGTATCGAAAAAAACTATCCGAAGGGGGCATGCCCATAAACAAGGCATAAAAATACCGCCGCTTGCGCGTAAACGCGCAAGCGGCGGCACAAAACTTTCAACGTGCATCGCGACGATATTTTTTATTCGGCGAGCCGTAGACGGAAATCCTTCATGATCCGCGTTTCGATGCGGGAAATCTGCACCTGCGAAACACCGATGCGACGCGCCACTTCGCTCTGTGTCATATCGCGGAAATAACGGAGCACGATGATCTTGCGCTCGCGCTCGGGCAGGCTTTCGATGGCCGAACGGAGCTGTAACGTCTCGATCATTTCGTCCTGGTTGTCCCGCGCGGGCAATTTCTCCACCAGCTCCTGCGTCTTTTCGTCCTTATACTCTCCCTGATCGTACAAGGATACGGGCATCTTACAGGAATCGAGCGCGAAAACGACCTCTCCCTCCTCCATGCCGAATTTTTCGGCGATCGTCCTGATGTCCGGCTGTTCCCCGTGCGATACGGAATAATTCTCTATAAAAGCGTTGATCTCACGTGCCGTGCGCTTGATGGCGCGCGAAACCTTGATGGATCCGTCGTCGCGCATGAACCGCTTGATCTCCCCCGCGATCATGGGCACGGCATAAGTCGAAAGGCGCACACCGAAGGACTCGTCAAACCCCGCAAGGGCTTTTAAAAATCCGATGGACGCAAGCTGCATGAGATCGTCGTATTCCACGCCCTTATGCAAATATCGTTTGACGATACATTTCAAAAGGGACGCATTTTCCACCAACAGCACTTCCTTTGCATTCTGATCCCCCTGTTTTGCCAGACGGACATATTCCAAGGTCTGTTTTTCATCAAGCATTTTCCTTTTTACCCGCACCTATCGTCTTGCTCATAAATACAGTCGTACCCTTGCCCAAGACAGATTCCACCTTAAAATCCGACATAAACGTCTGCATGATGGTGAACCCCATGCCCGAGCGTTCCTCCCCCGGCAAAGTGGTGAAAAAAGGCTGCATCGCCTCTTCCACATCCGCAATCCCCTTACCGTTGTCCGCAATTTTAATATGTATGGTGCGCTCTTCGAGCGAGCACTCGATCGCAATGGTCCCGCCTTGTCCGCCGTAAGCGTGCACGATGCAGTTGGTGACCGCTTCGGATACCGCCGTCTTGATGTCGGAAAGCTCGGTAAGATCGGGCTCCAGCGGCAGTACAAACAGCGCAACGGCGTTGCGCGCAAAAATTTCGTTTTCGGAAATGGCTTCGCATTCCAGACGCATATGATTATTCATCCGTTTTCTCTCCTTCTCACAGTTCACAGTTTGGGTATCAGGGAATACACGCCGCTCACGGCGAGCACTTTATCGGCGGATACGTTGGGATTCTCCAGATACATTTTTCCGCCGAACCGCTGAATTTTTTTGTATCGGCCAATCAGAAACCCTATGCCCGTGGAGTCCATGAACCGCACGCCCGCCAGATTAAAAACAACCTGCCGCGCCAGAGGATGTTCGTCCAATATACCGTCCGCCGCGCGGCGCATCTCCGCCACGGTGCATTCGTCCATCTCCCCCTCGAGATACAGCCACAATTTTTCTCCCGCCACACGGGAAGTTATTTTCATGCCCGCTCCCCTCCTGTAAATATTTTCATCCGCCGCCGCACAGACTGCGTCGATCGCGGGGGTAACGCCGATGCCTTTCGACGCCGTCGGACATAGCGGCACAACCGACATAACGCATATAACGCATAGCACCGTCAAAGCCCGCACAAACTATCGTCCGTACGATTATAAAGTGTAACGGAAAAGGCGGGGAAAATATTGGATTTTTATGAAAAATAAGCGCGAAAAAGGACGCAAAAATTTTTTGTGATTTTTTTTATAAACGCATAAAAAAACGCTTGACTTTTCAATCATTTTATAATATTATAAACAAGCGTTGTGTGAGAACAAAGCGCCGTGTGCAAAAACGGGCCTTTAGCTCAGTTGGTTAGAGCAGTCGGCTCATAACCGATCGGTCCGCGGTTCGAGTCCGTGAAGGCCCACCATGTAACAAAATATTTTTTTCGGAATGGCCCAATAGCTCAGTTGGTTAGAGCGCCAGCCTGTCACGCTGGAGGTCGACGGTTCGAGCCCGTTTTGGGTCGCCATTTCTTTTTTACGCCCCGTTTTTTGAGTAAAAAACGGAGCTTCATGCCTTGGTAGCTCAGTTGGTAGAGCGGAGGACTGAAAATCCTTATGTCGGCGGTTCGATTCCACCCCAAGGCACCATTTGCTGGTGTAGCTCAATTGGCAGAGCAGCTGATTTGTAATCAGCAGGTTGTGGGTTCGATTCCAATCGCCAGCTCCAATTATATATAAGACAACATGGGCAGATTCCAGAGCGGCCAAATGGATCAGACTGTAAATCTGACGTCTCCGACTTCGGTGGTTCGAATCCACCTCTGCCCACCACCAAACGGCACCCTGATCAGGGTGCCGTTTTGGCTATTCGGAAAGAAAATAACGCGACTTTCAATTCCGCTTGACTTTTTCGAATGTTTGGGATTATCCTAATATCAGATGAAACAAAAATATTTGTTTCTGTCGCCGATGGTCGAGTAGGCGGCTCTTTTTTATTCTCTCATCTTTTTACGCCATGAATCAAAGGTGAAACCGGTTATTTTTTCCATATTAATTCTATTTATATATTAACATTTTATATATTAACATTTTATATATTAACATTTTTTCCTGCAAAAAACATTCTTTTCAATTGACTTTTTTATAAAAAGAAATTATACTAATATCAAGGTCGAACCGATAATACGTCATTATCGGTTGGGGGCTTTCTCATAAGCCATGCCGTCGGGGTCTACTCCGACGGCATTTTTTGTATAGAAAAAACCGCGGATAGTCCGCGGGTTTTTCTATACAAAGAAGGCGCGGGGCATTCAATGCCCCGCACCCTATTTCTTTTGTCTTTGCGTCCCTTTATTTTATATTGTCTGCACCTGTGTACACGTCCATACCGCCGCTCCGTTGACTTTTTTGCTTTTCACCGAAAAGCACTTATACTCCCTGCAAACAAGCCATTGCAAAATGCTTTATTCGTACTCCGCATAAGAGCGCAACCGCTCGTACAGCGTGTTATAAAACTGTCCAAGATAATCGGCTGCAATCGGATCCGCCTGAAAGAGCGCAAAGCGCACTTTGGCGTCGGTCATCGCCATGTAATAGTCCTGCACGACATAATACCGTTCGGCTGCATCCAGAGAATAATCGGGGTTATCGGGATAAGAATACTGCGTATCGCTTCCGTCTCCTCCTTCAAGATATTCGATGCGGAACAGAAGATCGTCCGCGAGAGCCGCAACTTCCGCATCATAGACGCTTTGCAATTCCGCCTGCGCGTCCGTCAACATCGAAGAGCGGAGCATGCCCTGTTTTAACAGGTCGTAATAAACTTTCTGCTTATCCTCTTCCAACCTTACGGTCAGCTCGTTTTTCTTCTCCTGCGCGTCGCGTGCAATTGAGAGCGCCGATTTCGACAGTTCACTTTCCTGTAAACCGATAAGTTCCAGAATATCAAGCTCCATACTCTTTCGCTCCCCCTTTCAATGCCGCAACCTCTGCTTGCAGCCCGCTCAACAGGCACTCGCCGCCTTCGCTTTCCAAGCGGAAGGAAAAGCTCGTATCGCGCAACAGCGGCAACACAAAAAACTGTCCGTCCAAACAGACGGCATATACCAATTTATTGCGGGCATGCTCCCCTTGGATTGTCAATTTGATTTTCCCCTTTCCGAAGAGGGTGAGTCGGCGCAACAGCTTGCGGCCTGCGCCGAGCCCGAAGAGGGTATACCCGCTCTCCCACAATCCCGTCAAGCGGTTTTCACCCACGTCGGACGTCCGACGGCACAGCCCCGCTTCGGAAAATAAAAGTCCTTTCTCCGCGCCGTAAACGGGCGCGGAAAGTCCGACGTCGGAAAGAAATCCGCGCTCGGTTTCGGGATTGTAAAAAAGGGTGCGCCGCTCCCCCGTTACCGTGAGATAGGACAGTATATATTCTCCCCCGCTGACGGCGGAAATACACTGCGGATCGGCCGACGGCGGCGCAAAGGAAAACCATTCGTCCGCGATGCGGCGCGCCTTGTCGCCGTCATGGGCGTACAGTCCGTCGGAAGAAAGAAAAATGACATCTTCCCCGATCGCCTGCGCCGAACACGCAAACACCCTTCCGAAGGATGCGGGCATCGATACGCAAGAAAAATCGGAATTTTCCCCCTCCGCCTGCAGCACGCTCGCTCCGCGTTCGCGCAGGGCGACGATCTTATCCCCGCAGGGGATCAGGGCATCGATACGCCCGTATTCGGGCGCAAGATCGACATATCCCGCCGTGCGGTAAGCCGTCTCCCAAGCCGTTTCGTCGAGCGGTGCGGAAAAATATACCCTGTATCCGACGGAGTCCGAAACGAGAAAAATCCTCTCATAGTATGTACAGCCCATCGCCGCCGCAGGCGCGTCCGTTACGGCGGAGAAGTCCTCTCCGTTCCACACAAAACAACCCTCGGGGGCAAAGAAAAACAGCGCGGGACCGCCCGCGGCGTCCACAAAATATGCCGCCTGCGGCGGCGCGGCAAAGATAACGCCGCCCGTCGCAATTTCCGCGGGTGCGGAGAGCGTCCCGTCCGCCTCCGTCAAAGTACAGGCATACAATTTCCCCTGTGAAAAGAAAACGATCCCCGGCCCCGCCGCCGTATGCAAAACATAGACCGCCGCGGGCGCGTGTTCGCCGAACGCCTGCACGGCACACAGCAATTCCGGCCCCGCGACGACGCCCATTCCTTCTCCCGACGTCCGAAAATTGAGACTTTTCACGGGATACAGAACACCGCTTACGGCGCGTTCGCCGCGCGGAGACGCGGAAAAAGAAAAATTCACGGTTTTATAGCTCAACGCGGGCACGGATACCTCTTTTTTATAAATCGGCATGACTTATACCCACCTCCTGGAACGGATGACGCGCGGGCGGGAGGCCGAATGCGCGCAGAGAAGCGCGTCTTTGTATTTCTTATCCCACACCAGCGCTTCGTCGTACAGACCCGAAATCAGGCAATATTCGCACGCCACGCCGTAAGAGAGTAAACGCTCGGGCACGCGCGCGGCATATTCGCTGGCGTCGCAAAGACGCTTGGACTCGGGAGAATAGGAATAAGTAACCACCGACGTACCCGCACGCGTGCGCAGGTACTCGGGAAAGACGGTGTAGGGCAGTTTGTTGCCGTACTCGTCCGTCACGGACAGAATGGATACGGGCGCGCGCAGAAACGCGGTGTAGGGCAGTGCGCCCGTGTCGCAGACAATGGTCTCCTCCGCCGTCAGAGGCAGATAATCGAGCGCGACCTCGTTTTCCACGATGTTATAACAGCGCAAAAGAATGTCGGCTTCCCGTTTCAATTCGCGCAATTTCTCCGCATCGACCGTCCCGTCTTGGCCGTCGGACGCGGGCATGCCGTCCCCGTCCGACGGGGTTGTTCCTTGCCCTGCCGCAGTCGGCGTCGATCCTTCTTCAGGCGCGAATTCCCCTTTCAGATAGCGGAAAAGATCCTCTTTTCCGAGCAGAAACGCCGCCTGTGCCGCTATGTCTTTGACAAACATCATTTTTTTAACTCCTCCTGCAAAAAATATGGGCAGAGAACGGAAAATTATTCCAATTCCCTGCCCGACCCCGTCTCCCGCCGCCGCGCCGCCGCGCCGCCGTGCGCTTTATCGCCATGCGGCGCGGCAAACGAAAGACACTGCAATCATTTTACTTTTCGGTGATACCCGACAGCATCGCCTGCCCGCAGGGACGGGTACAGACCAGGTCGGCATACTTGACGAGGGTCGCCGTGTAGACGGGTTTACCCGCCACCTGGCGCAGAACCTTGCCGTCCTCGCCCTCCAGCCACTGCCAGTCGCAGAGCTGATGCAGACAGAAATCGTCCGTATTCAAAAGGTACATCGTGCCGTCGGGGCAGAATCTGTCGGCGACGACGGGAATGCCGTTGAAGCTCATGGCCTTATAGCCGCCCGCCAGCTCCATCGTGTCCACAATGCGCTTGTAGGTCGAGAAATACTCGGCCAACGCGCGCTTGACGCCCCAGGAGCAGACGATGAAATTGACGCGGCTGCCCGACGTCTCTTCCAGATAGTCGATCGCCGTCTGAATGGCCGTTTCGCTGATCGAACCGACGCTGTCCTTCTTGTAAGGGTTCATCCACTCGTTGTCCTCGCGACTGACGCCATAGAGCGTGTCGCCATCGCCGAAAATCGCGCCCAGACCCGTCAGTTCCAGGCCGTCGGAATTCTGTACGACGATGCGGGAATCCGCGGGCACGCCTTCGCTCGTCAGTGTCACGCCGTCCACCGTCACGGTTTTGTTCGCACGGTTAATCGAAAGGATGGTTCTTCCGCCCGCCAGCACGGAATTGCCCGATGCGGAGACGAAGTCGACGATCATGCCCTCGGCGAGATTTTTGACGCTTTCGACGGTCACGACGCCGCCCGCAATGCTCGACACTTTGGTCAGCGTGCCGCTGCCGTCGCCGAAGAGCATTCTGCCGAAATTGAAGGAAGAGCTCTTGATCAGCCCGTCCATTTCGTCGCTCAGAAGGTTGACGAACGCGCCCTCGTTGTTGGCCGAAGAACGAATGGCCTTATCGGAAATTTCGATGGTGCCGAAAAGGTTCTTCAGCGTGGTGACGAACTGCGCATAACGGTTGCCGCCTGCCGCGGGGAGATTGCCCGCTTCGGTGCCCGCGCCGACGCCGCCGTTGACGCCGTAACGCACCAGACGGCGCACGTCCTTGCCCCATACGTCCGCCGTGCTCTGCTTGATCTGTGCAAGCAGAGGATTGACCGACGTGTTCAACATATCGGAAACCGCTCCGAGATAAAAAGATTTCAATGCGTTATCCGCTGTAGTCATGGTTACCATATTTGTTTTCTCCTGTTCTGAAAGTATATTCAGAAAAAATCTTTATTTTCAATGATGATCGCGGAAATAACCGAGCGCCATGGCCCCCGCTTCGGCAAGATTTTTTGCCTTTGCCGCGGGAGAGACAACGCTCACGCCCCCGCTCATCAGCGGTACGGCGTTCTTTTTCACTCCGTCGAGGTATTCTCCGATGATCCGCTTTCTGACCTCTTCGGAGGCGTTTGCCCGTCGGTAAAGTTCCTCCTCTTCCCGTTCGGGCGCCGCTGCGGACGGTGCGGAAGGGGCGGAAGCCTGCGCCGCGGGCGGCGTTACCGGTTCGGCCGCCGACGGCGGGATATTCCCCTCCTCCCTCTCCCTTTCCAGCTCTTTGAGGCGCTGAGAGCGGCGGGTGAATTCTGCCTGCAAAGAGTTGTAAGCCCGCAAAAGGGCATCGACGCTTTTGAACTTACCCAATTTCTCCGTTGCCGACGAGCCTTCTTCCGTTTGCGCCGCTGCGCCTTGCTCCGTCCCGTTGTTTTCGGGCATGCCATCCGCGTTTTCCATGTTCTCCTTTTTCTCTTCTTCCATTTTTTTACTCCTTTTCCTCTTATTTTTTGTTTAAAAATTCCGTATGTCCCGCAAGGTGCTTCTCCACGCGCGCTTTGGCCTCCTCGTCGCCTTTGGCGGCAAACTCCTCCGAAAGGAGGAAACGCACGTGCTCGGTGTAATGCAAAGCATGATCGTCATAGGACTCGACCCGCACCTCTTCACCCGCCGAAAGGCGCAGGTTCTCCTTCTCCGCTTTGGAAATGTGCAGGGAGGAGATATCCCGCGCCGCGGAAAGATTTCCGTACCCCAGCACTTCCAGGACTTTATTCTTGGTGCTCTCCGAAATATTGCCCTCCGCATCCGAAAGCAGGCCGAGAGAGAGCAGTTCGAGCACCGCGGCGCGCTTCTGTTCGGGCGTCTGCACGTTGGTCGTGTCGAACACCACGTCGTCCGAAGAGATGTCCGAAGCGTTGAAATAATAAATCTCCGTACTCTTCCCCTCTCCGCCGACGGCGATCATGCGGCGCGTGGTGGCGAACTGCTTATACAGCTTTAAGATCTGCCGTCCCACTTCCTCGACTGCACGGCAGACGGAATTTGCACTGACCGACATACGGTCGTCCTCCTGCGTCAGCAGCAACTGCAGACCCGTCGCGCTCGTCACGTTGGTCGGATTGACCGAATTGCGCGTGATTTCACTCGTACCCGAAATGAGCATAAATTCGTTGGTGATGGTGTCCTCCTCTTTGGCAAACTCCGCCGGAATCTCCCCGCAGTCGAACATTTCGGGAGGACGGCTTCCCTGACGATAGACAAGAATTTTTCCGGGGCAGAGCCCCTCTTCGGAGAGTTCGTCGGTATCCACCGATCCGTCCTCGACCGCCACCACGCCCATCGAAAGACGATTGAGAAATTCATGTTTGCGGTTGCGCACGGCATTGTATGCCCGTTGCAGGGGGATGAGCCGATCGACGACGCTCGCGCCGAAAAACGCACCCGGCAAAGGCAGGGAAACCTGCCGCGCAAAGGGAAATTTCCGTCCCCCCTTGTCCCCGTTCAGATAGGGCATCTCCCCCTCGTATAAGAGCTTGCCGCCCGCCACGATTTCCAATTTACCGTTTTCTCGCTCGGAATCGGGCATGGTATAACGTTCTATGACGATTTCGTAATTTTTTCCGACGTATTTCGCGCCCTGTCCCTCGACCGTTTTCCAATGCCGCGAAAGGGAATACGGCGAGAGAGAAAATTCGCTGATGTCCCGCCCCGCGAGGCGTACGCCGAATTTCTCAAAGATTTCCGAAACGGGCACCGCCTTGGCGTGAATGAGCGAATGCACGTCCTCGAGCCGTTCCGCCGCGAGGGAATCGGGGAAAATCTCGAAAGGCGGGACGGGCACCACGGCGACGTCCCCCTCTCGGCGTTTGTCCTGCCCGTCGAAAAAGCTGTCACCCGCGGCGGCGTCCCAGATGACTTTATAGAACGCCGTGCCGCAAACCTCCGACCACAGCGTGGCGCGGGAAATGATGCCGCCCAGCCCCACGCGCTCGCTCACGGCGCGGAGAATGTCCGACGCGAGCCGCGCGCATTTGATGTCCGCGTCCTCGTCGGACGCGGCGCGCACCTCGAGCGCGGGGCGGCTCTTTTCCAGCTTGGCGCACCGCGTTTCCACCGTGGGCGCGATGTGATTGAACACGCGGCGAGACTGCCAATAAAAACGTTTGTCCTCTTCCGCGATCTCCCCGTTGGGCGCGACGTCGCAATATTGATTGCCGCCGAAAAAGTTCATGTTGAGTTCCCAGCCGCGTTCCAGCTCCCGCCGCTCGGCGCGGCGGCGTTCGAAGTCCTCTTCGATCTCCCGCACGAGCGCCTGTACGCGCCGTTCCTCGGCGCGCCTTTCCAGATCCGTCTGTTTCATGTATCGTTCTCCTTTAACAATTTCAATAATCTTTGTTTTTCCCTTTCCAGCTCCTCGTCGCTCATCGTCGAAAGATCGGCGCCGCCATCGAGGAGCATTTTGACGGCTTTGAGATCGGGCGCCACGTCCTTGCGCGTCTCGCGCCGTTTGACAAGTTTGAGCTCCCCGTCCTCCACGCCGTATTCCTCCGTCACCTCTTCAAGGGAGAACCCGAACGCCACCTTTCGGAGTGCGGCGTCGATTTCCCCGTCCCTTTTCGCTTTATCCGTATCCTTTACCTTTTTGTCATTTTCTTTTTTAATACCGTCTTTAATACTGTCCATACTTTTTTCTCCCGAGACTACGGATGCGCCGCTGTTTATCCCGCTGTATCTCATTCAGCGGAGGCTTTTCGGCGTTGCCGCGGGGGCGGGACATGAGATAATAGCGCATCTCGTCGAGCGCGTGGTCGTCCCGCTTTTTCGGCACGTCACCCTCGCCCCAGAAATAACCCTTGATTTCTCGTATCAGATTGACGCATCCTTTGAAAATATAAATATTGGGCAAGCCGTTTTTCTGATTGAGATAACTCTTGACCCGCTGTATCCCCGAAAACAGGTCCTTATCCACGTTGGAATTGACGAGAATGTCCCGCTCATAGAACAGCTCGCTGACGCTCTTGACGGAGGCCAGCGTGCGCTGTCCCGCCGCGCTGTCGATGAGTGCGCAGATCCGCCCCTTTCCGTCCGTATGCCAGCCGAGTTTTTTGCATATCTCTTTGATGCGGGCGGCATGATAGTCCACGTCCTTACCCGCCTGATAGTATTCGTATATCACATAGACGTTGTCGTCGAAATCGACGGCGTACCAATGGGCGGAAAGGGGGTTGTGCAGTCCGGGGTCGATGGAGATGTTGTCCTGCCATGCGGCGGGTACGGCAAACGGCTCGATGACGTGTATGCTCTCGTCGAATTCGGGATACACCAATCCTTCGCCCGCGGCGAACCGCCCGAAGCGGCGGGATTGCAGAGCGGTTTCGTCCAGACTGCTTTCCAAAAGAGCGATTTCCTTTTTGGAAAGGAACGGGTTGTCCGCCCACTCCATGAACTCATACCACACTTCCGGGTTATTGTTCTTGTTGAGATAAATTTCGTCATACAGAAAGGTGATCCCCTTCAAGGGCGTCATGGTGCCGAACAGATCCCCCCGCCTGTCCATGACGCGCATGCGGCACTCTTCGTAAATCTCCTTCGGCGGCTCCTCGTCGAACCAGACGAAATCGAGCGAACTGCCCTGAAATTTCTCCCTGCCCTGATCGCAACTTTTGAACCCGATGAGGGAACTCCCGCCCAATACGTTTTTGACGCGGATGAAGTCGATGACCCCGTTTTCGGGGGAATCCTTCCTCCCCGAAAGCATGACGATGTCTTCGATCCAATCGGGACGGAGATAATGCAGGATCTTCTTCTGCGCCACGTCCCGCTGTACCTGTTGGGACAGGGACACCACCCAGCCCGCGACGTTTTTTCTGTTCTTCCGATAGGGATGTATCCCGCGCGCCATATAGACGCATTCCACCGCGCCGCACTCCGTCTTGCCCGAACGATTGCCGCCGAAGACCCAGCGGTTGCGCTTTTTGCATTTGTGAAAGAGGAGCTGTTTCTTATGTCTTTTTTTGCCCGTATTGTAGGCGGCGAGGGCATCGTTCGCCCTGCGGCGCGCCTGTTCCCGCTCGATCGCGGTAATTTTTTCTATGATATTCTCCATCGTTCGTCGAAATCTGTCCTTTTTCCCCGCGTTTTGCACGCTATACTTATCTCTACCTATGAAAAAACAGTTTCTTTCCGCACTGCTCTGTATCCTGTGCGCAAGTTCATACTTTCTTTTCACAGCGGCCTTTTCCGCCGCACCCTTTTCTTCCGTTCGCGCGGCCGCCACGGAGGACGACACAAGCTATGCCTGCGCGCTCGCGCACGACATCTACCTGTATGCCGAGAAAAACGAACAAAGCGGCCTGTTCTGCATCCCCTATACATATTACGTCAAGGTACTCTCCGAAGAGGGGGACTATTGCTATGTGCAGTACTCCGAAGACGCCGCGCCCTACACCGCCATATACGGTTATTGCAGAACCGAACAGTTGCACTTCGTGGATTTCGTGCCCGAACGCCCCTTCCTCTTTTATCCGATCGAAGTGACCTATACCTTAAGCGCGGGCGGGACGTTCCCCGCGGGCGACAACGTGTTCTCCGAAGTGACCCTCACCTATGCCTATTACGGGGATTATACCGTCGGCTCGTCGCTCTATTGGTACGTCGCCCTGGACGGAGAACGGGGCTATCTTCCGAAAACGCACGACATTTCCTATGATCTGAATACGGATTTCGAAGGCACCATGCCTGAAGAGGAGGGAGGGAACGAGCCTTCCCCCGTCAACATTCCCGTGGCGCAGATCGTGCTCGGCGCGGTACTCGGCGTGCTCGCGCTCGGCGTGACCTATTATCTTGTGCGTCCCCGCCGTCCCGCGCCACCCAAGGCCGAGAGCGAATTTGACATCTGAACGTTGCGCGGGCGGATCCGAACAGGGTCAGATTATGCGTTTATCTCGGGCATGCAGGCACTCTGTTCTTCTTTTTCGTGTTTTTCGGTGCGAAAGAGCGGACTGTTCTTATACTTGCCCATGATGTACGAATCGTGCCCCGCGCGAACTTTTCTATAGACCCGCATCGCCCAGTCCATATCCGAAAAGTTTTCAAAAAACCATTTTTCGTCCATCCCCCGCCGCTTGATCGCGGCGGAGAACTTCTGCAAAACGCGGTGCTGGCGGCGATAGAACGTGCGCAGGGACATCTTGACGGGCTCCGCCTCGTACGAACGCATCACCCGCTTACGGCGGAAATAGCGGTATTCCAGCACGAACATATCCTCCCGCGAAAATTCCCCGAACAGCTCGTCCAGCGTTTCCTGCACGCCCAAAAGAAACCGCGACTGAAAATCGGCCGTCAAAAGCCGCTCCACGAGCGCCTCCGCGCCCTCTCGTTTGCGATATGAGAGCAACGCCTGTGTCTGCAAACTGACATCCAATGCCGCAGACATTGTCTCCAGATGCGGATAAAGGTACAACAGCGTCTTTTCATACGCGCCCCTGCTCCCTTCCGCCCCTTGTGTTCCTCCGCTCCTTTGTGCAATCTGCCTTCCTGCCATATTTCCTCACGTCCCTTTTTGAAAGTTTTATTTTTTATAAAAAAACAAACATTTGTTCGCTTTTTACGAAAATATCATACCACCGAAAAGGGGCATACGGTTGCCACATATGCCAAAATTTTCCAAAAATTCAAAAAAAGTTTTCTCAAAAAACAGGACCCGCAACGCTTGTATTTTGGCTTGCGATATGGTATAATACGATAGATATGAAGAGGTTTTTTTCGGGCGTACTGACAATTTTATGCGCGGGCGCGTTCATCGCGGGCGCGGGCGCGAGCGCAATTGACGCACAAAAGCGGGCGACGGCTTCGGCGGCGCAGGACACTTCTGCCGCGGGCACGGCACAGACGCTGGACAAGGCGTCCCTCGAGCTTCTCGTGCCCTCGACGTACGAGCAGTATCTGTCCCTCGTTTCGGCGGACGGGATCTCCCTGCGGGACGGATATATCGCCGTCGCCGACGGGAAGAACGTGTATGTCTATAACGGAGCAGAATACACCCTCTACACGCATACAGGCGACGTCGTCCAGTTGGAATGGGGCGAGGGGCACCTGCTCTACTTTCTGGACGAAAACGGCACGCTGTCCACCATGGACTGCACGTCGGACGAACCCGTCGCCGAAGCATACGGTCTGTCCTGCAGCTCCTTCACCTTGGCGGACGATACCATCTATTACGCCATGAGCGTGACGGGTACGACCAATATTTACGACGCCCGCGATCGGGACAACCCCATCAAAAAGCTCGTCTCTCCCGTCACCACCGTTCCCTGCATGGTCTATGAAAACGGACTGCTCTATTACACCGACGGACAATATTTCAACATTTTCAATCCCGGGACGGCGGAGACGCAGACGACCAAGGACCTGCAAACGGATATATACGACATCGCCGTATCGGGCAACACGCTGTACTATACAGACATGAACGCCCTCTATCTCTATGATATTGCGGCCGAAAAACTGCAAAAAACGTATGACGCGGACGACACGGCTTACGGCGCGCTCTGCCCGTCGGGAAATTATATGTACGTGACGGGCGTCACGGATAAGGGCGCAAAGATCTGCCGCTTCGACACCGCGAGTGGAAATTTCACCGATTACGAAATCGGTGCGGCGTCAACGAGCGACAACCGTCTGCTTTCGGCGCGCCAGAGCATCGTTGCGGGAGAGTATCTGGTTACCGCCGACGAAAACCGCCTGCAACTCTACAATTATGCCGACGGCACTTTCCGTTCTTTCCCCTGTGCCTTTACCCCTGCCTTTCTCGCCTCGGACGGGAATACGGTACTCGTCGCCAACACCTCCACGGTGTGCGTCTATGACTTCGACGGAAACCCGGTGCGGGAGGCGCTGGCGGGCTTCAACGGCAACATCGCGGGCGTCGCCGCCGCGCGGGACGGGGATTATTTCATCGTCACGGAAAATCTGTCCTTCTATCGGATGGACGCCGACGACTTTACCCGTTCCCCCGCAAGCACCAAGCCGAACAGCTCGCGCGCCAAAGCCCTGACGGCGGATATTTACGGCAATCTGTACGTACTCTTCGACGACAACGCGGTGTATCGGTACACCCCTTCCGAATTTATGGATAACCGCGCCGCGGGCACGCTCGCGCATACCTTCTCGGCACCCACCTCGGACATCGCCGTCGATTTTGACGGGAATATTTACGGGCTTTCGGGCAACGCGCTCTCCCGCAGCGACGGCGTACAATACACAATCGACAATACGGGTTGCGTCTTTCAGTCGGACAAAACGCTCAAAGATTTCGCCTTCGGCTATGAATCGGGCACCGTCTATTTTCTGTATGACGACTACCTCCTGACGACGGAAGCCGTCGACCTGCCCCACCTCGGCGCGCTGGAAACGGGCAATGCCTATCGGACGGTCTATGAGGACCGTGCGGGTGCCGACGACGTCGCGGCCGTCGTGACCCTCGGCGAGAACGCCGTTCTCCTCCGCTTCGAACTCAACGAACTGACCGAGGACGCGGAATATTTCCCCTATCTCGGCTATGCCCGCGAACAGACGGGAACCAATGCGCTGGTGCTCGGCGAAACGGACATACACGGACGGTCCTATTACATCGTCAGCGTATTCGACCCGACGACGCGCACCTACACCACGGGATTGGTGTTGCAGAGCGCGTGTACGGCGATCGATCAGGAGGAGTATACCTCCGTGCCCGATCGTTTCACCGACGGAATCGGCTATGTCACCAACAACGTTTCCCTCTATAAGTATCCTTATCTGACAGGCAACCTGAAACTGACGGCCTTGGAAAAGAATACGCTCGTGACCGTCATCCGCGAACTTTCGCTCGGCGATGCCCTCGACTATGACTACTATTTCGTTTCCTGGTCGGACGGCACCCAAACGCTTTACGGTTACGTGCCGAAAAATTTTGTACGCGATTTCAGAGGGACGGTGGAAGAAAACGCTTCCGTCTATTACAAAACGCTGCACAGCGACAAGGACATCGTTGCGACTTCCGCCGACAACCGACAGATCACTCTGGAAGCGGGAAAAGATTATGCCGTCGCCGCCTATACGACCGAAGACGAAGGCAAAATGCTCGTCGCCTATGAACAGGGCGGCGTAACGTACTATGCGACCGTCGATGCCGACAGCTTCCGCGAAGGCAGTCCCGACGCTTTGCGTTATTTCCTCGTTGTACTTTTGCTCATTCTCGACGTCATTCTCGTGGTGAATTACATTGTCTTCAAGAAAAAGCAATAGGGATGCAAAAAAGTTTTACTCTTTCAAACGACCTTAACGGGAGCGCGGATATACATTCCGCGCTCCCGTTTGACGTCAAGCGGCAAAATTCCTTATCTTTCTTTCGAATTTTTATGCAATCGGGCGATAACGGTGCAAAAGCGTTTTTATTTTGACGGGTTTTGTGCTATACTTGACGGTAGCGGCCCCCGATCGGGTGCCGACGGAGGCAAGAATTATGGTCATCGATTTTCACACGCATACTTTCCCCGATAAGATCGCCGCGGCGACCATTGAACTGCTCAAACAAAAGAGCCGTACGGAAAGTTTTTCGGACGGAACGACGGAAGGGCTGAGCGAAAAACTCAAAGCCAACGGCATCGACCTCGCCGTCGTCCTGCCCGTGGTTACCAACCCCCTCAAAACCACAAAAATCAACGACGCCGCCGCGCTCCTAAACGAGCATACGGCTCAAACGCGCGTCTTCTCCTTCGGCGGCATACATCCCGACACGCCCGATTATAAATCGGAACTCAAACGCATCGCCGCGCTCGGTCTGAAGGGAATCAAATTGCACCCCGCCTATCAGCAGGTCAATCTCGACGACATACGCTATGAACGCATCGTCGGGTATGCGGACGAACTGGGGCTGATCGTGAGCGTACACGGCGGCGTGGACATCGGCATTGCGGGCGGTTGGAGCACGCCCGCGCGGGCGCGAAAGCTCCTCGACGATGTCAAGCCGCGCAAACTCGTCATGGCGCATATGGGCGGATGGATGATGTGGGAGGACGTGAAAAAATACCTCTGCGGTCAACCCCTTTATCTGGACACTTCCTTCTCCTGCGGCAGTTTCGGCTATCAGTCCTCCGTGCCGCAATCGGAGCGGTTGCAACCGCTCCCCGAAGAGGAATTTACGGAAATCATCCGCCTGCACGGCGCGGACAGAGTGCTGTTCGGCACGGACAGTCCTTGGAGCGATCACGCCGCACAGCTCGCCCTGATTCGCCGCCAGCCCCTCTCCGAAGAGGAAAAAAGGCAGATCTTGGGTGAAAATGCAAAAAAATTATTGCAATTATAGAATTTGGGTATTTACAAATCGCGCTTTTTGTACTATAATAGAAAAGATATGATTTTTTTGCCTGCGCGGCGTGCGCCCGCGGAAAGGATAACGGACAAGCGAAGCGACAGGCAAAGGACAAACCGTCATTCTATGTGATGCAATACCGATAAGAAGAAAGGAGAAATAAAGAATGAGCAAACAACTGATGCTGGGCAACGCGGCGCTGGCGCGCGGACTGTACGAAGCGGGCTGCGCGGTGGCGTCCTCCTATCCCGGTACGCCGAGTACGGAGACCACCGAGGAAGCCGCAAAGTTCGATGAAATCTACTGCGAATGGGCGCCGAACGAAAAAGTAGCGATGGAAGTCGCCTTCGGCGCGAGCATGGGCGGCAAACGGAGCTTTTGCGCCATGAAACACGTCGGGCTGAACGTCGCCGCCGATCCCCTTTTCACCATCTCGTATACGGGTATAAATGCAGGCATGGTCATATGCGTCGCCGATGATGCTGGCATGCATTCCTCGCAGAACGAGCAGGATTCGAGGCACTATGCCATCGCGGCGAAGGTGCCCATGCTGGAGCCCGCCGACAGCGCGGAAGCCCTGGAATTCACCAAGCTCGCCTTTGAGCTTTCCGAACAATTCGACACCCCCGTGTTCATAAAAATGTGCACGCGCGTGTCGCATTCGCAGAGCATCGTGGAGACGCACGAACGCATCGTGCCGCCCGAAAAACCGTACATAAAGAACATTCAGAAAAACGTCATGATGCCCGGCAATGCCAAGAAGAAACATCCCTTGGTCGAAGCGCGTACCCGCGCGATCGCCGAATATGCCGAAACGTCTCCTTTGAACCGCATCGAATGGGGAGACAGAAAACTCGGCATCATCACGTCCAGCACCTCCTATCAATACGTCAAGGAAGTGTTCGGCGCGGACGCAAGCGTGCTCAAACTCGGCATGGTCTATCCCCTCCCCGACAAACTCATCCGTGAATTTGCCGCGGGCGTCGAAGAACTCGCCGTCGTCGAAGAGCTCGACCCCGTCATCGAGAACCACTGCCGCCTGCTCGGCCTGAACGTCAAGGGCAAGGATATTCTCCCGCTCGAGGACGAATATTCCCAGAACATGATCGCCGCGGCATTCGGCCGCAACGTCCCGACGGGGAAGAAACTGGACGACGCCATTCCCGCCCGTCCGCCCGTCATGTGCGCGGGGTGCCCGCACAGAGGGATGTTCTATCTCCTCGCCAAAAACAAATGCACGGTATTCGGGGACATCGGTTGTTACACGCTGGGTGCAACGCCGCCCCTCTGCGCCCTTGACATTTCCACCTGCATGGGCGCGTCCGTTTCGGGCATTCACGGATTTAACAAAGCCCTCGGCAAAGAGAGTGAAGGAAAGACGGTCGCCGTCATCGGGGACAGCACCTTCATGCACTCGGGCATGACGGGGCTCGCCAACATCGCCTATAACCAAAGCAATTCCACCGTCATCATTCTGGACAACTCCATCACGGGTATGACGGGGCATCAGCAGAACCCCACGACGGGATACAACATCAAGGGCGATCCCGCGGGAAAAATCGACCTGGAAGCGCTCTGCCGTTCCATGGGCTTTACGCGCGTGCGGGTCGTCGATCCCTATGACCTTGCCGAGAGTGAAAAGGTTTTGAAAGAAGAACTCGCCGCAGACGAACCGTCGGTCATCATCAGCCGCCGTCCGTGCGCGTTGCTCAAATACGTCAAGCATAACCCGCCCTTTATCGTCGATAAAGACAAGTGCAAAAACTGCAAAATGTGCATGAAACTCGGTTGCCCCGCCATCAGTATCCATGACGGAAAAGCCGTCATCGACAAGACGCTGTGCCTCGGGTGCGGCGTGTGCAAGCAGCTGTGCAAATTCGGCGCCATTTCGGAACAGTGAAAAGGGAGGTAAAAGAACAATTATGGAAACGAAAAACATCATGATCGTCGGCGTGGGCGGACAGGGTTCCCTCCTCGCCAGCAAGTTGCTCGGGCATCTCCTTCTGAACTACGGACACGACGTGAAAGTATCCGAAGTGCACGGCATGAGCCAGCGCGGCGGCAGCGTCGTAACCTATGTGCGCTATGGGGACAAGGTATATTCCCCCATCATCGACAAGGGCGAAGCCGATTTCATCGTATCTTTCGAACTGTTGGAAGCCGCACGCTGGACGGAGTATCTGAAACCCGACGGCGTTATCGTCACCAACACCCAACAGACCGACCCCATGCCCGTAATCACGGGCGCAATGAGCTATCCCGAAAATCTCGTGGAAAAGATGCGCGCGCTGGGACTCAACGTCGATGCATCGGACTGTTTGAGCCTCGCCGCCGAAGCGGGAAGTCTGAAAGCCGTCAACATCGTGCTGATGGGCAGGCTGTCCAAATATTTTGACTTCCCCGTCGAAGACTGGAAACAGGCCATCCGCGAATGCGTGCCCGCAAAATTTGTAGAAATGAACCTGAAAGCCTTCGATCTGGGCAGGAATCACTGACGGCTTTTGCGTTTGCTCCCTGTCAGATTTTTCTGTCTGCATAACGAAACCAATGACGGACGAACTCCGCATTCAAAAAACACAATAATATTTTAAGGAAAAAAGAGAAAACGATGAACACATTCTATCAACCCGAAAAGGAAACGATGTCGCCCGCCGCCATGCGCGCCATGCAGAACGAAAAACTGGTCAAACAGGTCAAGCGCGTCTATGAAAACGTGGAATATTACCGCAAAAAGATGGACGAAAAGGGCGTCAAGCCCGAAGACATCCGCAGCGTGGACGATTTGCATTTGTTGCCCTTCCTCACCAAAGACGACCTGCGGGAGGCGTACCCTTACGGACTTCTGGCTCTCCCCCTCACCGATTGCGTGCGCATTCAGTCCACTTCCGGCACGACCGGCAAACGCGTGGTTGCCTTCTATACCCAGAAAGACTTGGATCTCTGGGAAGAATGCTGCGCCCGCGCCATCGTGGCGGCGGGCGGAAACAAGGACGACGTGGTGCAGGTCAGCTACGGTTACGGCCTGTTCACGGGCGGTCCCGGACTGGATGGCGGTTCGCACAAGGTCGGCTGTCTGACCATCCCGACCTCTTCGGGCAACACCGACCGTCAAATTCAGTTCATGATCGATCTGCACGCCACCTTCCTCTGCTGCACCCCCTCTTACGCCCTCTACCTCGCCGAAGCCATCGAAGAAAAGGGCTTGCGGGACAAAATCAGCTTGCGCGCGGGTATTTTCGGCGCGGAGGCATGGACGGAAGAGATGCGCCGCGACATCGAGCAAAAGCTCGGCATCAAGGCATATGACATCTACGGGCTGACCGAAACTTCGGGTCCGGGAGTCGCCTTCGAGTGTTGCGAGCAGACGGGCATGCACATCTGCGAAGATCATTTCTACCCCGAAATCATCGATCCCGAAACGGGCAAAGTCCTGCCCGACGGCGAAAAGGGCGAACTGGTATTCACCTCTTTGGACAAGGAAGCGTTCCCGCTCCTGCGTTACCGCACAAAAGATATTTGCGTGCTCTCCCGCAAGAAATGCTCGTGCGGGCGCACGCTCGTCAAGATGAGCAAGCCCATGGGCCGCAGCGACGATATGCTCATCATCCGCGGCGTCAACGTGTTCCCCTCTCAGATCGAAACCGTACTTCTCAACAACGGGTATGAAGCCAACTATCAGATCCACGTCGACCGCGCCAACAACACGGATACGCTGGACATCAACGTGGAATTGAAGCCGGGCATGCCTGCGGACGAGGACTCCCTCGCCATGGCGAAGAAAAAGCTGACCGCCGCACTCAAGTCCATGCTCGGCCTCTCGGCGACTGTACACCTGTTGCCGCCGAAGAGCATCACCCGCAGCGAAGGCAAGGCGGTGCGCGTCATCGATAACCGTAAACTCTATTGATCCCGTAAACCACTGTGTCGCTTCCGTCGCGCGCACGCCAAAGCGTGCGCGCGACGTATCCGACCGTATACTTCGAATATACTCCGAATATATCCCACACTCCAACCGAGGAAAGACGCGGGAATCCGTTCCGCGCAAGAGATCTTTTATTATGCCCATTACGAAATTATTGGAGCGCAATGCCGCGCTCTATCCCAACGACATCGCGCTGGTCGAACTGAACCCCGACATTCAGGAAAAACGCCGCCGCACCTGGCGGGAATATTCTTTGGTCGAAACCAATCCCCTTTGCCATTACCGGCGGGAAATTTCCTGGAACGTGTTCAACGAAAAAGCCAACCGCGTCGCCAACCTGCTGCTTTCCCGCGGCGTGAAAAAGGGCGATAAAGTGGGAATCCTGCTCATGAACTGTCTGGAATGGCTTCCCATCTATTTCGGCATTCTCAAAACGGGCGGCGTTGCCGTACCGCTGAACTTTCGCTATACCGCCGAGGAAATACGCTATTGCGTGGAGCTCGCCGACGTCAATATTCTGTTTTTCGGGCCCGAATTCATCGGGCGCGTGGAAGAAATCGCCGACGACATCGGCAAGACGCGCATTCTCTTTTTCGTGGGAAATACGTTCTGCCCGACTTTCGCCGAAGATTATGACCGGCAGGTGAGCAACTATTCCTCCGTCCTGCCCGACATAGAAATTTGCGAGGATGACGATGCCGCCATCTATTTTTCCAGCGGCACGACGGGATTCCCCAAAGCCATCCTGCACGCCCATCGCGCCCTGTCGCACGCGGCGGCCGTCGAACAGAAACACCACGGGCAGACGCGCGACGACGTCTTTTTGTGCATTCCGCCCCTCTATCATACGGGCGCGAAAATGCACTGGATGGGCAGTCTGATTTCGGCAGGCAAGGCCGTGCTCCTGCGCGGCGTCAAGCCCGAAACCATTCTGGAAGCCATCTCCAACGAACGTTGCACCATCGTGTGGCTGCTCGTGCCCTGGGCGCAAGATATCCTGGAAAAACTGGACAACGGCAGTCTGAAACTGGAAAATTACCACGTCAGACAATTCCGCCTGATGCACATCGGCGCACAGCCCGTGCCGCAAAGCCTGG
The DNA here is from genome assembly GCA_944376455.1 of uncultured Clostridia bacterium. Lineage (GTDB taxonomy): Bacteria > Bacillota > Clostridia > Christensenellales > Borkfalkiaceae > RGIG4074. The sequence goes on along the minus strand of CALWCO010000011.1, from coordinate 10,538 downwards.
TGAAGCGTTGGCAGAAATACTTTCCCGGACAGGCATACGACACCAACTACGGATTGAGCGAATCCATCGGCCCCGGCGCGGTGCACCTCGGCGTCGAGAATATCCGAAAAGTCGGCGCCATCGGCGTGCCCGGTTACGGCTGGGAGGCAAAGATCGTCAAAGAGGACGGCGTAACCGAAGTCAATCGCGGCGAAGTCGGCGAACTGGCGCTCAAAGGGCCGGGCATCATGCGGTGTTATTATCATAACCCCGAAGCCACCGCCGAGGTCATGCGGGGCGAATGGCTCTTAACGGGCGACATGGCAAAACAGGATGAGGAAGGTTTCTATTATCTCGTCGATCGAAAAAAGGACGTCATTGTCTGCGGCGGCGAAAACCTCTATCCCGTGGAAATCGAGAACTTTTTGAGCAAATATCCCAAGATCAAAGACGTGGCTGTCATCGGCATTCCCGACGCGCGGCTCGGCGAAATCGCCGCCGCCATTGTGGAAACCACCGAAGGAACGACTTGTACGGCGGAAGAAATCGAAGAGTTCTGCCGCGAACTGCCGCGGTATAAACGCCCCCGCCGCATTATTTTTGCAAAGGTACCGCGCAACGCCACGGGAAAGATCGAAAAACCCCTGTTGCGCAAGACCTATCACGCCGACAAACTGGTGGACGGACAAAATAAGGCTTGAGCCGAGACAAAAAGGTCGGAGCGAAAAAATACAACAACGCGGGTATGCGCGCCGCTGCCCTTGCCGCGCAAAAGCGCGGCAAGGGCAGCGTTATTTTTACCGAAAAGAATCATTGTAACCGCACGTCGATACGCAAACGAAAAAATCCCGTACTGTGAGGTATATCGGAAATGATCAATATACTCATCGTCGAAGACGACAAAAACATAAGAAAACTGATGAGCATCTGGCTACAGAAAGCAGGATTTAATCCCCTGACCGCCGAAAACGGCGAAGCGGCCGTCAACCTTCTCGCCGCGCAAAAAATTCATCTCCTGCTCGTCGACATCATGATGCCCGTCATGAACGGCACCGAATTGTTGCAATATCTGAAACTCAACGATATTCGTGTGCCCGTCATCGTCACGACGGCGAAAGAAAGCATTGAGGATAAAAAAATCTGCTTTTCCCTCGGCGCCGACGACTATCTCGTCAAGCCCGTGGATCGGGAAGAATTGCTTTTGCGCATCAACGCCGTTCTGAAACGTTGCCACGTCATCGATTCCAAAATTCTGCACATCGGTCCCGTCACGCTTGACGCCAACACACTGACCGTGTCCGCAAGGGGAATGACGACACCCATGCCCAAGCGGGAATTTGAAATTCTCTTCCTCCTGCTCTCCAACCCCGACAAAGTATACACCAAGCCGCAGCTCATGGACGAATTCTGGGGCTATGACAGCGACAGCTTTTCGGATACGGTCAAGGTACACATCAACCGCATCCGCCAAAAAATAGAGCCCTATCCCGAAATCGGGATTTGTACCATTCGCGGCGTAGGCTATAAAGGAGATATCCATGTCCGAAAAGAATAAGAATACGCACAGACCCCCTTTCCGTTTTTCGCTTGTGGCGCGCGTTACCATCATTGTATTTCTCTGCCTGGTCGCTTCCGTCCTGCTGACATGGGGACTCGCTTCCTTTCTCTCTTCGCTTGGAGAGCTTACGGCCAATCTTTTGTTGTACATCCTGTTACTGCTCGGCATCAGCGCACTGATTACGGTGATTATTTTCCGCATCGTCGCGCCCCCGCTGATGATTTCCGAACAGAAAATACAGGAAATCCTCGATCAGATTGCCAAAGGCAATTTTGACGTGAAAATACCCCTGACGCACAGCCGCTATGCCAACCACACCATCGAGAGCGCGAACGCCGTTCTGGAAGAACTCAAAGGCCTGAAAATCATGCGCAGCGACTTCATCTCCAATTTCTCCCATGAACTCAAAACGCCCATGGTCACCATCAACGGCTTTGCCGAACTCCTCCTCGCCGAAGACGTTTCAGAAGCAGAACGCAAGGAATACGCACAGATCATCTATGACGAGAGCCGACGGCTTACCAAACTATCGAAAAATATCCTGTTGCTCAACAAACTGAACACACAGAAACTCTCGCAAGAGCAGAGCGACTATGCCCTGGACGAACAGTTGAGGCAATCCCTGTCCCAATTCATGCGCGAAATCGAAAGCAAAAATCTGCAGGTGGAATGCCATGCGGAAGCTTTGAATTTCCGCGGCGATGCCGACCTGTTGCAACAGGTCTGGATCAATCTGATCTCCAACGCCATAAAATTCAGCCCCGAAGGCGGAAAAATCGACGTTTCCCTGGAAAAAAAGAATAACACCGCCGTTGTACGCATTTCCGACGAGGGGTGCGGCATGGACGAAGAGACCGTCAAGCATATTTTCGATCAGTTCTATCAAGGCGATTCTTCCCATACGACGGAGGGAAACGGGTTGGGACTGTCCGTCGCACAGCGCATCGTCGAACTTTGCGGCGGGGCCATCCTCGTACATTCCCAACCGGGGAAAGGTTCCGTGTTCAACGTCATCTTACCGTTAAAAAAATAGAAACATAAAAACCAAAGCGGAGCCGTCGGCGCAATGCGGACGGCTCCGCTTTGGTTTTCTTTCGTCTCTTACGTACCATTCGTCAATCCGTTCTCATTCCCCGTCCGCCTTCTCCTGCAAATAAGCGAGCAGGCCGCGGCACCCCTCTTCGATGTCGCGATAGGCCTCGGAAAAATCGCGCGTATACCAAGGATCGGCAACATCGTCCGCCCTGTCCGCGAAGGACAGGAGCAAAAACTGTTTCTCGTCCGTCCCGAAAAGGCGGCTCATCGCGCGGAGATTGCCTTTGTCCATACAGACAAAGAGATCGTATGCCGAAAAATCGCTTTTTTGCAGGCGGCGGGCACGCTTTCCCGCACAAAAAATGCCGTGTTTTTTCAGCTCTGCCGCCGCGGGCGGGTAGACGGGGTTGCCCGCTTCCTCGCCGCTGGTTCCGGCGGATTCCGCATAAATCAGGGCATCCATGCCCGTATCTTTGAGCATTTTACGAAAAATAAATTCCGCCATGGGCGAACGGCAGATGTTGCCCAGGCATACAAACATAACGCGGGTCACGTGCTTCTTTCCTCCTCTTCTTTCAACGGTTGGCAACGCACACAACCGCTTTGCAAAAACAACAAAAACGCCCTTCTCGTTTATTCCGCGGGAAGGCGCGTTTTTGCTCTATTTCGTTTTGAATTTTTCTTTTTTATTCTGCGGGTGCAGAGCGCGAATTATTCATATTCCACGACGTCAACCCACTTGGCGAGCAACGCACGGTCTTCTTTCTTACCTTTGACGGACTCGCTGGCGGCGACGACGGGCAACAGGCGTTGCACATAGTTCTTGGCTGTGCCGGTCTTTTCACAGAATTTTTCGAGATATTTCTCGGCGAGATCCTTTCTGTCCGCAAGACAGAAGATGAGATAGGTCCGCGCGACGTCGCAACTCGCGTTGCCCTGCGTGGCGTGCGACCAGTCGATGATGAATTTCTGCCCTTCGGGCGTGATGATGATATTATCGGGATTGAAATCGCCGTGGCAAAGTTTGAGATGCTTGGGCATGGACTCGATGCGCATCTGCAATTCATACTTTACCGTATCGTTGAAATCGGTCTGCGCGATCTTGTTGAGCATCTTATCTTTGAGTCGCGGCAACAGCGGGACGCGTTTGGAATGCATCTCTACCTGCAGTGCGACCATGAGATCAAGATATTCCTCCTCTTGATCGGGATTCTCGCGCATGAGTTCGGCGAGCGTTTTGCCCTCGATGTAATCCATGACGATCGCCCACTTGCCGTCGATCTTGGTTACCTCGTGAATTTTGGGAATATTGAGGTCTGTTACCTCGACGCGCGCCTGGTTGAGCGCCTCGTTGAGAATGTTTGCCTTGGGGAAAGACCCGTCAAAAATCTTCACGATCTTGCCGTCCTCGGCATAAACTTCCTTGTACTGACTCTTGTAAAGCGTCTGTTTGCTCATAGCTTTGTAAAGCCCCCTTATGATTTGCTGTTCTTATTATAGCGCATTCCCTTTCGTTTTTCAAGGGTGTACGGAAAAATTTTTTCATTTTTTTTCAAATCTTCACATTTCCCGTTGTCCGTATACTATTTTTTCAATCAATTCTTTTTTATATGTAAATTTTTCCTCGCCGACCCGATTTTCTCAATATACGGTTGACCGAAAAGTGATTTTAGAGTATAATATTGCCATATACTGAAAAAAGGGAGTCATCGGATGCAAGAAAAAAAAGAAACGGAAACTCAAGAAATCGAATTGATAAAGTACAATAAAAAGACCTGGAGCAAGAGCGCGGTGCTCGGCTTTTTCATCGGGCTGGCGGTAATCGTGCCCGGGATCAGCGGTTCGACCATCGCCATCATCTTCAAGCTGTACGATCAGTTTTTATACGCCGTCGGCAATCTGTTCAGACAGTTCAAGAGATGTTTCGTCTTTCTTCTGCCCATCGTCATCGGCATGGTGCTCGGCGTTTTGCTCGGATTTATTGCCGTGGAACAGCTTCTCGCGCTTCTGCCTTTCGCGGTCATCGGGCTGTTTTCGGGCCTGATGAGCGGTGCCTTCCCCGCCGTCAAGGACGAACTGAAGGGCGCAAAGATGAGTTTTGACCGCATCGCACTGCTCATCGTCGGCGTCTGCATCCCCATCGCCATCGGCGGCTTTTCCATCGGCATGGGCGCGGGCAACACCTCGGACAACGTTTTTACGAGCGTCGAGTGGTGGCAGATTCTTCTCTGCATCCCCGTGGGCTATGTCGTGGGCGTGACGCAGATCGTGCCCGGGCTGAGCGCCTCGGCGCTCCTGCTCGCCATCGGCTGGTTCGCCTCCCTCGTGGACAGCGTCAGTCTGACTTTCTGGCAGCAAAACCCCATGATCTTCGCCGTGTATGCCGCACTTGCGTTCGGGTTCCTGCTCGGCCTGTTCACCTTTTCCAAATTGCTCACTTACATCTTCGGCAAGGCGCGCCACACGGCCTATTCCATGATCGTCGGTCTCTCGCTCGGCTCCATCATCGCAATGTTCTTTAACCCCGATGTCTTTGCCGTATACACTTCCTGGGCGGCGAACGGCATCAACGTTCCCGATCTCGTCGTCGGCATCGTGCTGTTTGCGGCGGGTGCAGTCGGCTCTTACCTGCTCGTGCGCTACCAGCGCAAAAAGGATGCCGAAGCGGCCGAGAAGGAGGAGAAAACCAAACTTGCGGAAGGGCAACAAGCGGAAGGCACAGAAAAAAACTTGTGAAAAAATCGTCAAACCCCTTGAAAAATTCCTCGAAATCGGATACAATATAGTTAATCCATTTTAATGCAGATGCGATACAGACAATCGCTACGATAAGGAGAAAAACCATGGCAAACAAAGGACAATTCGTATACTACAAAACGGCAAGCGGCTACATCAATTATCGGTTGAAAGCCTCGAACAAAGAAACGATCGCCGTCAGCGGCGGCACGGGATATTCCTCCCTTTCGGCCTGCAAAAAGGGCATCGAAAGCGTCAAAAAGAACGTCAATGCACGCATAGAAGATCAGACGCTGCAAAAGAAAGAAACGTTGCCCTGCCCGAAATTCGAACTCTACCTCGACAAAGCAGGTAAATACCGCTATCGCCTGCTGGCAAGCAACGGAGAGCTGATCTGCGTATGCGAAGAGGGATATGCGAGCAAGGACGGCTGTAAGCGCGGCATTCAGAGCCTCGCCAAGTGGGCGCCCGAGGCCGAAATCGTGCCCGAAGAGCAATAATCCCCCGCCCATGTCCGAAAAAAGGACAATGCAGACGCAAAACAAAAAGAAAAAACAGCGAAAGCGGCGCGAAAGATTTCGCGCCGCTCCTTTTTTACCGCTTTTTGCGGGCATGCCTGCGTGTTCCGACCCTTTTTGCCACGGAAAAGGAGCCGCCGCAAGTCGGCGGAAGAGCATGGCGGCAAAAAAACACCTTCCGTCCCGTTTTTCGCCCCCACGGAAAAGGGGCGCCGCAAATTGCTTTGCGGCGCCCCTCTTTATTTTTCTTTTCGCACTCTTATTTCTTCGGTGCTTTGAATCCGCTGTTGCGGATATACATTTCCTTGATCTCGGAAATGAGCGGATAACGAGGGTTGGCGCCCGTGCACTGGTCGTCAAATGCCTTTTCGCTCATCTCGTCGAGCGTATCGAAGAAGTACTTCTCATCGACGCCGTAATCCTTCATGGTCTTCTTGATGCCGACCTTCTCTTTGAGCTCGGCAATGGCCTTGATGAGATTTTCGACCTTGGACTCCTCGGTTCTGCCGCCGATGCCGAGATAATCGGCGATTTCGGCATATCTCGCTCTGGTGTGCGGATACTGATACTGCGAGAAGGTTCCCATCTTGGGCGGCACTTCCGCGCTGTTATAACGGATGACGTCCTCGATGAGCAGGGCGTTGGCGATGCCGTGCGGGATGTGGTGGTAAGCGCCCATCTTATGCGCCATGGAATGGCACACGCCGAGGAAGGCGTTGGCAAAGGCGATACCGGCCATGGTGGCGGCGTCGGCCATCGCTTCGCGCGCTTCAGGATCGTTCATGCCGTTTTCATAGGCGCGGGGCAGATATTTGAAGATGAGTTTGCAGGCAACGAGCGCTTCGCCGTCGGTGTAAGGCGTCGCCATGATGGAGGCATAAGCTTCGAGCGCATGGGTCAGCGCGTCGATACCGGACGCCGCGGTCAGGCCCTTGGGCTGGGTCATCATGAAGTCGGTGTCCACGATCGCCATATTGGGCAGGAGTTCGTAGTCGGCCAAAGGATATTTGTTGCCCGTCACCTTATCGGAGATAACGGCGAACGGCGTCACTTCCGAGCCGGTACCGGAGGAAGTCGGGATTGCCACGAAATATGCCTTTTCGCCCATCTTGGGGAAGGTGTAAACGCGCTTGCGGATGTCCATGAAACGCATCGCCATGTCATAGAAGTCCACTTCGGGATGTTCATAGAGCACCCACATGATCTTGCCGGCGTCCATTGCGGAGCCGCCGCCGAGGGCGATGATCACGTCGGGCTGGAAGTCCGCCATCAGTTTGGCACCCGCCTTCGCGCTGTCGAGGGAAGGATCGGGTTCAACGTCCGCAAAGCAGGTATAGCGGATGCCCATTTCGTCCAATTTATCGGTGATGGGCTTGATGCGGTTGGTCTCATAGAGGAATTTGTCGGTAACGATGAAGGCCTTTTTCTTGCCCATGACGTCTTTGAGCTCGGCGAGCGCGACGGGCAGACAACCTTTCTTGTGATACACTTTCTGAGGGGTTCTGAACCAAAGCATATTTTCTCTCCTTTCCGCAACGGTCTTGATGTTGATGAGGTGCTTCACGCCGACGTTTTCGGAAACGGAGTTGCCGCCCCAGGAGCCGCAACCGAGGGTCAGGGAAGGCGCCAGTTTGAAGTTATAGAGATCGCCGATACCGCCCTGGGAAGAAGGCGTGTTGATGAGCATACGGCAGGTCTTCATGCTCGCTTCCCACTTTTCGAGCTTCTCTTTCTGGGTCAGCTGATCAATGTAAATGGCGGAAGTATGTCCCATACCGCCGTCGGCGATGAGCTGTTCGGCCTTGGCGACCGCGTCGTCAAAGTCCTTGGCTCTGTACATTGCCAAAACGGGCGACAGTTTCTCGTGCGCGAACGCCTCTTCGATGTTCACGCTCTCCACTTCGCCGATGAGTACTTTGGTCTCTTCGGGAATATCGAATCCGCAGAGTTTGGCAATGGTAACGGGCTTCTGGCCGACGATCTTGGCGTTGAGCGCGCCGTTGATGAGAATGGTCGAGCGAACCTTGTTCTTCTCCTCTTCGTTGCAGAAATAGCAACCGCGATAAGCGAACTCTTTCTTGACCTCTTCATAGACCTTGTCAAGCACGATGACCGACTGTTCGGAGGCGCAGATCATGCCGTTATCGAACGTCTTGGAATGAATGATGGAGTTGACCGCAAGACGGATGTTGGCGGTATCGTCGATGATCGCGGGCGTATTGCCTGCGCCGACGCCGAGCGCGGGTTTGCCGGAAGAGTAAGCGCTCTTGACCATGCCGGGGCCGCCCGTTGCGAGGATAATATCCGCTTCCTTCATGAGGGTGTTGGTCATATCCAAAGACGGCACGTCGATCCAGCCGATGATGCCTTCGGGTGCGCCGGCTTTCACAGCGGCTTCCAAGACGACTTTTGCCGCGGCGATCGTCGATTTTTTGGCGCGCGGGTGCGGGCTGATGATGATACCGTTACGGGTCTTCAGACAGATGAGCGTCTTGAAGATCGCCGTGGAGGTGGGGTTGGTCGTCGGGATGACGGCCGCAACCAAACCGATAGGTTCGGCAATCTTCTTGAGGCCGAAAGCCGTATCCTCTTCGATCACGCCGCAGGTCTTGGTGTGTTTATAGGTGTTATAGATATATTCCGCCGCATAATGGTTCTTGATGACCTTGTCCTCGACAACGCCCATCCCCGTCTCTTCCACCGCCATTTTGGCGAGCGGAATACGCTGGTTGTTCGCCGCAAGCGCGGCAGCGCGGAAAATTTCGTCCACCTGTTCCTGCGTGTAGGTGGCAAAGACGGCCTGCGCCGCGCGGACGCGGGCAATGGTCTCTTCCAAGGCTTCCATGCTGTCTACAATCTTTTCTTCCATCTTCTTATGCTCCTTCGGGACTGCCGCCCCTTTCTTGATTTCGGAAATTTAATTGATATTTTTTTACTGATATTATTTTATCCTTTTCGGCATAAAAAGTCAATCGATTGAAAGCCGTCCCCGAAAAAATATGAAAAATGTAAAAATCAAACACTTTGTTATAGTTTTCATTCATAAATGTGGGAAATTAACAAAAATCCCATCGGGAAAAAGGATTGACGAGCGGCCGAAAAGGAAGTCCGCCTCTGCCTGCGGACAAGCGCGGCGAATGGGTGCACTTGTTCGCAAACAGGAAGGCGTCGGGCGCGCATTCATTTATATAACACACCCGCCTATTCGTGCCGTATTTCTTTCCCGCTCACAACTTTTTTCGCCGATTCCCTTGACAATTGAAAAAAAACGGAATATACTGATAAAGTCTTTTATGACGCGATACGTTGACGCGGAACGTATCCCCCCGAGCCCTGCTTAACCGCCGACTCGGGATTTTTTATTGCTTTTTGAAATGTTTGTTTCGCATAATATATTATAATATATATAATGAAGGAGAATCGAAGTGCGGAAAATTTGCGTTATTTTCACGGGCGGAACGATCGGATCGGTCAACCGCGGCGCATTTTTGGGAACGGATGCGGCAACGAGCGGAAGGCTTTTGAATCTGTATCAGACAAAATACGGAACGGATACGGCGTTCGACGTCTGTCAGCCCCTGAACGTGCTCAGCGAAAATATGCAAAAAGCCGACCTCGTCGCGTTTGCGGACTGTGTCCGGGAACGGTTGCACGGCGATTATGACGGCATTATCGTCACCCACGGCACGGACACCCTCTCCTTTACCGCGCCCCTCTTTTCCCTGCTCTTTTGCGACGCGCCTCTGCCCGTCGTATTCGTGTCCGCTCTCTTCCCCTTGGAAGACGCACGGAGCAACGGCTTGGACAACTTTGCGGCGGCGGTCGGGTTCATCGGAGAAAAACTGCCGGGCGTCTATGTCGCCTTCCGCAACGCGGGTGACCCTTGCGCCAAAATTCATCTTGCCTCCCGTTTGAACGACTGTGCGCCCGCGTCGGGCGATTTTTCCTCCTTCGGCGGAACGGCGCTCGGGGAAATGACTAACGGGACTTTCCGTTTCTTTCCCCTCGCCTCCAATCCTTCCCCCGCAGACTTGCACCGTCCGCGCCCCGCGAGCGGGTTCGACCCCGCGCGGCTGTGCACCGACATACTCACGCTCAAGGCACATTCTCTGACCGATTATTCCCTCTTTCGCTTTGCGGAAAACGCCCCGCGGGCGGTTGTTCTGGAGCTCTACCACAGCGGCACGGTCTGTACGGCGGGAAAGGGAGAAAACGCCGCGGCGTTCTTGCGCTATTGCCGCGAAAAGGGCGTGCAACCCGTCCTTGCGCCCGTTGCGGGCGGCGGCAACCTCTACGAAAGCGCGATGACTCTTTCGGACGTTGCCATCCTCGCCGAAGATCAGAGTTTCAACATGGCGCGCATCAAGACCATGCTCGCCTTGGGCATGGGGTTATCCGTCGATGCTGTTTTGGAAAAAACTTTCTTCTTTGAAAAAGTATCTCCGCTTTCGTGAGAAACCGAAACAAGAACATCTGTCTGCCGTCCGTTCAGCGCAAAACGACAACATCGGAATGCGCTCATGACGCCCAACGCCGCGCGTTAAAACAAAGAAAAAAACAGGCACACCCGTTGTTGAAACATCTGCATGCCATAGAAAAGGGCGAAAGCATATGCTTCGCCCTTTATTTCATTACAGGTGAATTATACTATTAAGTGCAACAGTGGAGAGAAAAAAAAGGAGTTCATACAAATCTGTGGTAAAATAGAGTTG
>CALWCO010000010.1 GCA_944376455.1 uncultured Clostridia bacterium | reverse complement strand
CTTGCGTCAGTCCCGCCGCCTTTCTTCTTACCGCCAATCCTTTCAGCAATGTTTTTCTTTTCTCCATATATACCTCCAAACCATTATATTTAATGGTTTCGCGAACAATAATACCACAAATTATAATGGATGTCAAGACGTTCAAAGAAAAAATATTGCGTTTTTTAATGGTTTTTTTTATAATAAAAACAGGAGGCAATTTTATGAACGAAAAATTAAATTTATGGCGAAAACGAAAAAAAGAACTCAAACTTACAAACAAAGAATTAGCACTAAAAGCTAACCTGCCTTTAAGAACCGTAGAACAAGTAATGTGCGGAAGAGTATCCTCTCCACGTCTTGACACTGTACAAGCTATTGAACGAGCATTGGAAATCACTCCTTCCGAATTACAATGGACAGCCGAAGAACGCGCCCTCGGCATCATGGACACCATTAAAATATCCGTAACGCCCGAAGAAGAAGAAATCCTCTACCTTTACCGCCAAATCATAAAGAAAAAAGGAGAAGCCGCTCATGAGGTTCTCCTTGCCTTATTCGAAGGTTTAGCAAAAATTGATTAAAAAAATTTTATAAACATGACAATCGTATGCCATTTTTCTATGTTATACTTTCATAAAAACGAACATTTGTTTGTTTTTATGAGGGAAATATCATGAAAAAAATTTCAGACGATTTGACTCTTATCACAACAAAACTGATGATGGTCGCAGACAAAAAAGAAATTCTTAAAATCACAAACGAACTCTCCGACTGCATCGGACGGCTCATCGAACAGGAACACTTAACCACATCCCCTTCTTCAAGGCAAACAATCAGTTCGATTTTGAAATTTACCGAAAAGGAGATTTCAAAAATGGCACCAACCTTTAAGAAGAAATTTATTCTCAATGGACTCGTTGCCCATTGCATCAAACGCAAAAGCGGCAGAAACGGTTTTTATTACGAACTCCGTTACAGAAGAGACGGCTACAACATATCCGCTGCATCCGTCAATCTGCAAAAGGCAAAACAAAAATTCATTGAAATGACAACACCGCAGGAAATCGAAAAATACCGTTGTACCCGCCATACAGATAATAAAATCAATCCTTCTTTCCAGACGATTGCGGAAGAATGGCTTATCTGTAAACAGGGAGAAGTCGGAGATAAACTCATACGAAACTATAAAAGTTATCTCGACCGATATATCTATCCTGAGATCGGAAAAGAACCGCTAAAACTTATCAGATCCAGCGAAATCAGTAAAATCATGGAACCCGCCAAGGAAAAACCCAGATTATACGAAGATCTCCGCACTGTTTTTAACTCGGTCTTTCGATATGCATCCGCGAATGGACTCATCAACTACAATCCCGTACAGATGATCCCCTTCCGACGCGCCGAACGCACTCCGCGCCGAAACCTGACGTCCGAGGAACAACATAAATTCTTCGTTGCTCTCGAAAACCCCTATTACAAAGAAGTCAGACAAACGCTGCTCATCATGTACTATTTCGGTCTGCGGCCCAGTGAAGTAGACGCGGAACTTCATGCGGAAAGAAACTTCCTGATCGCCCGAAACAGAAAAAGAAAAAACGGAAAAATCGAATACAAAAAAATCCCGATACCTGAACAGGCACGGGAAAAAATCGATTTTACAAAACCGCTGTATTCGAACCTAAGTCCGAGCACGATCAACCGCTATCTCAAAAAAATCTTCGACGATAAAGAGATCACGCAATATTGCCTGCGGCATACGTTCTCGACGACTTGTCAGATGTTCGTGCGACAGGAGATCGTCAATATCTGGCTGGGAGATGCGCCCGACAAACTCATTGGGAAACATTACACGCACTTCCCCGACGATTTCATGATCTCCGAAATGAACAAAGTCCGTTTTGAAGAATAATTACACCCCGAATTACACCCCAATGGATACCTTTTTCGCGAAATTTTACCCCGAAAAAGCAAAAAAATAGCCCGAAATACACCATTTTTAGGGCATTTCAGGCTGATTTGGAGCTACTGGCCGGACTTGAACCGGCGACCTGCTGATTACGAATCAGCTGCTCTACCAACTGAGCCACAGTAGCATATATTTCGATATGTAACCATTCGGGCGAATGCGTCGGATTGAGACAAAAAAACTCAATCGCCGCACTGCTGAATACTTTTCTTATTATATGAAAAATCCGCGTAAATTGCAAGCGATTTTACACGGATTTTATAATTTTTTTATCCGACAAACAAAAATTTTTCTTTCAGGAGAAAAGACGTCCGTTACCCCGTATATCACCCCCTTTCAAAGACGGCGTTGCCGTTAAAAAACGTGCAGGTGCAACCGCCCCCTTTCACATCCGTTTTCTCTTCATCTTCGACGGCGCAGAAAGTCGCCTTTGGAAAGGGGCATGTCCGAAAGAAAACTATATTTCCCCTGGACAAGTTTTGCATCGTCCACGCGTTCGCCGTCTTCGCCGCGCAAATCAAACACGCATACTTTTCGACCGAAAAAACCGTCGGGGCTTAAAACTTCCAGCTCGTCGCCCGTATAAAAACGGTTGCGCATTTCCACCGTGAGACGGCCGTTTTCCCATCCGAGCACATCGGCGATGTATTCGCACGTGCCTTTGGTCTGTGCATTGTCGTAATTGACCGTCTCATGATTTTCCCCGAAAGCATACGCCGTCGTATACGCCCGATGCGCAACGGTATCGAGTTCCTCGGCGCAACGTCCGATCGGTGCGCCGTCCAGAGCGCGCCGATAGGCGTTTACCACGGTGGCGAGATAGTAACCGCTCTTCATCCGCCCTTCGATCTTGAAAGAACGCACGCCCGCACCCCGAAGGCGATCGAGGTGTGCAATCATATTGAGATCCTTGCTGTTGAGTATGTATGTCCCTCTTTTGTCCTCCTCGACGGGCAGGCTCTCTTCTCTTTCCGCGGGAGAGACGGGACGCAATTCATACCCCCAGCGGCACGCTTGCACGCAGGCGCCGCGGTTGGAGGAACGGCCGTCCAGATAGTCGGAAAGCAGGCACCTGCCGCTGTAAGAAATGCACATGGCGCCGTGCACGAAAGCCTCCAATTCCATTTGCGGACAAGAGGCATGGATGGCTTCGATTTCCCGCAAGGACAGTTCCCGTGCCAGGACAACGCGGGAAATGCCGCAACCCTGCCAGAATTTTGCGGCATACGCATTGGTGGTGTTGGCCTGCGTGGAGAGGTGCAGGGGCAAGTCGGGAGCGGCTTGCCGCGCAATGCAGACCGCGCCGGGATCGCTGACCAACGCCGCGTCCGCGCCGATCGACTGCAAGAAAGAAAAATATGCCCCGAGCCGCTCGGCATCCCCTTCGCGCAGGTATATATTGGTGGCAACATATATCTTTTTGCCGCAAGAATGCGTATACTCCACGGCCGCTTTCAGTTCTTCCGCGGAAAAATTATCGGCAAACGCGCGCAAAGAAAACTCTTTCCCGCCGACATAGACCGCATCGGCGCCGAAACGGAGAGCGGTTTTCAGTTTTTCGAAATTGCCGGCGGGCGCCAACAATTCAATTTTTTTTCTTTCCATATGCAGCTCCGAAAAGGAATAAAAAAATTTTTCGTCCGATACGTCAACAAAATATGTCAACGCCTGACGGACAGCGCGACGCCGCCCCCTATGTCGACAAGGACCGTGGAAAAATCTTTGTCTCGGGACAGACGCTCGAGATACGCACGCATCTTGCGCACAAAGAGTTTATGTTTCGGGGGGACGGGCGTCTGTCCGCTGACCCAGCCGAACAGGAAAACATCGTCGGCAAAGACCGTGCCGCCCGGACGCAAAATCCGCTTCAACTCGGACATGTACCATTCATACTGTGCCTTGGGGCCGTCCAAAAAGACAAAATCATATTCTCCGTCCATCATGGGCAGGATCTCTCCCGCATCGCCCAGATGACAGGTGACGCGGTCTGAAAGGCCCAGATCGGCAAGGTTCTTTTTTGCCTCGACATAACGCAGTTCATCGAGCTCCACAGTGGTGAGGTGCGCATCGGGGCAGGTCAAAAGCATCGCCGCGGCGCTCAATCCGACCGCCGTGCCGATTTCCAGGATACGATGCGGACGAAGCGCGCAAAGGAGAACGCAGAGATAATGCAATGTGGCGTCCTCCATGACGGGGATGCGGCGGCGCAGGGCGTCCGCCCGCAACGCGCGCAAGCGCGCGTCGGAGCAACCGCCGCTCAGCGCCGCCGCATAGTTTTTATTGGTTTGACTTTCCGTTACAGGCAGTACAGACATATTTTTTCGGCCTTAAATTTCCATGATCACGGGCAGGATGAGCGGCGATTGTTTGGTCTTTTTATACAAATAGCCCTTGAGCATTTTCTCGATGGCTTTCGCCAATCCGTCGGCATTGCCGCCGGCAAGATCGTATTGCGAAATGGCGTTCATGACCACGCCCTTGATTTCTTTTTCATAATCCCGCTCGTCCCCGAACAGAATGCCGATGTTCTCAATGCGCGGCTCTCCGACCGGCTCGCCGCCGCTGACGATCACGGAAATGACGAATACGCCCTCGGAAGCGATCTTTTTGCGGTCACGGATGACTTCGGAGGTATCAAAGTCCTCCGAACCCGTACCGTCGATGATCATTGCGCCCGCGGAGAAATTGTCGCCGCGGCGCAAAGTATTTGCGGTTACTTCCACGCAGTTGCCGATCTCTGCCAAAAAAATATTATTGCGCGGCATACCGAGCGCATGCGCCAGATCGGCGTGCAGTTTCAGATGGCGGTATTCCCCGTGCACGGGAATGAAGAATTTCGGCTGGAGCAACGTGTGCAGGATTTTGTGCTCTTCACGGCAGGCATGTCCGGAAACATGGATTTTTTCCAGACTTTCATACACAACCGACGCGCCTTTTTTATACAGATTGTTGATGACGCGATAGATCATTTTTTCGTTGCCCGGAATGGGGTTGGCCGAAATGATGATCGTGTCGTTTTCGCCGATGCTGATCTTATTGAATTCGCCGCTCGCCATGCGCGTGAGCGCACTCATCGGCTCGCCCTGCGAGCCGGTGGAGACGATGACGATCTCACGGTCAAAATAGTTGCGCGCCTTTTCCACGTCCACAAGCAGTCCGTCAGGAATATTGAGTTCGCCGATCTTGGTCGCCGCCTCCACGACGTTGAGCATACTGCGACCCGACAATGCGACGCGACGGTTATATTTCACCGCCAAATCGATAATCTGTTGCAGCCGATGCACATTCGAGGCGAACGTCGCGATGACCAGCCGACGGCTGGCGTGTTCCGCAAACAAATGATCCAGCGTGTTTCCCACAACCGTTTCGCTCATGGTGTATCCCGGCCGCTCAATGTTCGTCGATTCGCCGAGATAGAGCAAGACCCCTTCCTTGCCGAGTTCGGATATGCGTTGCAGATCAATTGGATCGCCTGCGACCGGAGTCATGTCAATCTTAAAATCTCCGCTGTGATAGATGATGCCGTAAGGGGTGCGTATGGCGAGAGCGACGGCCCCCGCAATGGAATGATTGACATTGACAAATTCCACGGAAAACGCGCCGAGTTTTACTTTGTCGCCCGGTTTGACGGTGCGGAAATCGAGGTTTTGCAGCCGATGTTCGCGCACTTTGTTGTCGGCAAGCGCAAGCGTGAGCTTGGTCCCGTAAGCGGGCGTGCGCGGGTTGAGTTCTTTGAGCAGGTACGCCAGACCGCCGATGTGGTCCTCGTGTCCGTGCGTCAGCAAAATGCCGCGTATTTTATCCTTGCGCTCGACCAGATAGGAAGCGTCGGGGACGACCAGATCGACGCCCGGCATCTCTTCGTCGGGGAAAGTGTCGCCTGCGTCGATGACGATGATGTCATTGCCGTACTCGATCGCCGTCATGTTTTTGCCGATCTCGCCCACGCCGCCCAAAAAGAGAATGCGGACGGGTTTTTTGCCCTTTCTCGTCTTCGGTTGCGCCGAGTCTGTCGACTCATTGTCGTGCGTCCGCGCATCCTTTTCGCGGTCGCGGCGGGCGCGTTGCGTCTTGTTCCGTCCGCCCTTTTGAGCGGGCTCCTCCGTGGTCGCCAACGGCCGTTCCTTATGCGGATCCGCGGCCGATATTTCTGCGGCCGAAAGAGACGCATCCGCCCATTCCGCGGCAGATTTCACGCGGCGGATCTCCGTCCCGCCGGCGCCGCCGACAGGGGTATTTTCTTTCTTCTGCTTGTGAACGATGCGACGGTTCCGCCGCTGTGCCGAATCGCCGGACTCGGCCTTGCGTTCGGAGCTTTCGGATGTACGACGGGAGCCCTGCAATGCGGCATGGGTACGGCGGTTGAGGTCTTCCCGCCGCGCCTTGACTTTCTGCGGACGACGGGAAATCGTTTCTTCTTCTTTCAAAATATAATCACTCCTTTACGATGAACGATCCTTTACTCTGTCTGTGATTTTAAGTATTTTCCTCTTTCTTTTTCGGCATACTGCCGACGATCGTTTGTTTGCTTCGGTTGTTGACCGTTTTGTTTCTCTCTAAACATGGATAGAGAGCCGATTCTCATCAGCCCTCTTCCAAACGGTAATTTTTCAGTCTTTTTTCAGCCGTACCGATGTCAGAAAGATTCCAGATCCTTCTTTTCGGTAATGCTCGCCTTAATCAATCCTTCGGCAATGAGCTCCTCATCGCTCTTGTAGGGATATTCGGCGACATAGTCGACGGGCGTTCTGTGCTTGCGTTGCGCTTTGAGATGTTCCATCATTTCAAAGATAAGCTGAACGGCTTTCTTCAGACCCATGTTACTCTTGACTTTGACCATCATCGGCGTGCTTTCATAGGCCTTGATGTCGCCCACATACTTATGATGATATTTCGTGATGGAATATTCATCGGGATTCAAAGCGAGATAGAGGCACAGTGTCTTTCCGTTGATGTTGATCTTGGCAATGGTATCTCTGCCGAGATTGAAACGATCGCCGTTCCAGGACATGCCCGATTTCACGCGGGCATAGGCCAACATCTCGTTCTTGATTTCGCTGTAATAATATTTGATTTCGTCGTCCGCCTGGCGGAGCTTGCACTCATAACTGCGCTTCAGGCGCACGGTCTTGCCCTGTTCCTGCGCCGTTTCACGCAAAGCTTCCGTTTCCGCGGCCGCTTCCGCAATGCTCAGCTCACGTTCCGCGTCGTCGGCATCCGAAACCTCTTCGGCGGATTCATCTGCGACTTCGTCCGACGCGGCAGACGCTTCCGTCTCCTCTTCTACGGGTTCGTCCACAACTTCCTGTACGGGCTCTTCGGCGAGTTCCTCCGCTTCCGTCTCAACGGGAGCATCTTCCTCGGCGGGTTCGTCCACGACTTCCTGCACGGGTTCTTCCGCGGGTTCTTCTTCCGCAGAAGGCTCTTGCACGGCGGGCGTTTCTTCGGCCACCACCGTTGCCGCGGCAACCGTTACGAACTGTTTTTGTTTGAGAAGCTCTATGACCTCTTCCACGAGCGCATTGGTCTTGCCGCTGTTTTCTTCGACGGCGCTGATCACGCGGGCGGAATCGTCCTCTTCTTCCACTTCGACGTCGTGCTCGTTGAGATAGGCTTCGACATCCTCTTCGTCTCCGCTCAGTTTTTCGGCAAGTTTATCGGCCAGGACGTCATAATCGAGTGCTTCGGCAACTTTCTGCGCGATTTCCGCGAATTCGTCCGCTTCCGCCGCTTCATCCACGCCCTCTTCGTCCGTCACTTCCTCGGCTTCGAGCTTTTCGACGATCTTATCCGCCAGCGCGTCCGCATCCGGCCCCGCCGGCAACGCGGCAACCACGCCCGCGATCACGGGCTCGGAGAGTGCGACATAATCCACTTCGGGAAGTCCTTCGATGATCTTGCCGGCCAACGCATCGGTGTCGACGGTCGTTTCGGGGACGGAAACCTGTACTTTTTCCGCAATCGAAGCGGCAAGAGATTCGGCGTCCACAACCGGTTCGGGTACGGTAAGATTGAGTTTGGATACGATGGATTCGGCCAGCGCGTCGGTATCGACGGTCATTTCGGGTACGGTAACCTCCACCTTTTCCGCGATGGCGCTCGCCAACGCGTCGGTGTCGGGTTGCGTCTCGGCGCTGCTTGCGGACACCGTCTCGGCGTTTTCGGCAAGAACTGCCTTCACGCCCTCGATGACAGGCTCGGAGAGAGCCTGATAATCCACTTCGGGAAGTCCTTCCAATATCTTTTCTGCGAGCAGATCGTAATCGACTTCGGCAGGAGGCAAAATAACTTTTGCGGCAACGCTTTCGGCCAACTCGTCGGCATTGAGGGCCAGAGCGGACAGATCGATCTTTCCCGCGACGCTCTCGGCCAGCTCGTCGGCATTGAGCTGCATGGAAGAGACGTCTATCTTATCGGCAATATTGGCGGCGAGGTCTTCGAAATCCACTTCCAACGGAGGTACTTCGATGCGCTCCGCCAGGTTATTCGCCAAGGCGTCGATATCCACTTCGATGGGTGCTTCCTGCAATCTTGCAATGATGCCTTCGACGATGGAATCGCTGTCAACGGCCACTTCTGCCGCAGAGGATACGGGTACGGCAGCAACTTTATCGGCAACAAGCGTTGCGAAATTGTCGGCATCCATGGCGGCGATACCGTTGACGACCTTGTCGGCGACGGTTTCGGCGATGGCATTGGCATCGGCGTTCAGCGGCGTTTCCTGCAGTCTCGCCACAACGCTCTCCGCAACGGCCTCTGCCGTAACATCCGACTCGGCGAGTCGGGCAGGCATGCTGTCGGCAATTTTCTGCGCGACGGCGCCGGCGAGAGCGTCCTGATCGAAGGCCGTCATGTTGTTGACGATCTTACAGGCAAGGTAATCGTAATCGACGGGCGGAATGTTGTCGGCGATCTTTTCGGCGAGGACGTCGTAATTGAGCACTTCCTCTCCGCCGACCGATTCAACTGCAACGGGTTCGGTCTGTTCTCCGGATTGTGCGGCATCTTCTTTGCTCGCCTTTCCGTCTTTCTGCAGACGGGAAACGATTCCGTTGACAATACGGTCGTGATCGACGACGACTTCGACCGACGGCAGAACGGTATCGTCGGACTCTGCGCCCGCTTTTCCGAGCGCATCGGCAAGAGAAGCAATTTTTTCTTCCAGCGCCGCCTGCGACTTTTCGAGCGCGTCGCGCACATAATCCGTGGTCATATTATAGACCGAAAGATTCTGCTGGTTCAGGTAGGCAAATTCACGTTTGAGATTGGCGAGTTTTTCCTCGAAACTCTCAAACATGGCGGTATTCTGTTGGGAGAGAAACTGCATCTCTCTGGCCACCGCGTCTATCCGATTCTGCAAAGCCGAATTGTCAGTACCGGACGCCCCCTGCACGGCTTGCGCCGTCTTTACGTTTTTCTGATCGCTTGCCATATTTGATTACCTCACAAAAACAAGATTTATAGTATCCTTGTTTACTATTGTACAACAATATTCCGAAAAAGTAAATAGTCTTTTGAAAAATTTTTTTAATTTTTTTTATTTTTTTTATTTTCTCATTATTTTCAGCCGTTTTTTTCCGAAAATAACGGTTTTTTCCGTCATGCCCTCGGCAAAAATCCCGTTTTTCGAATCCTGCGATCATTTTCCGCACCCTATTTTATTCTTTCCCGCCCCCCGCACGATTCGCCTGTAAAATATAAAATTTGCTTGCAAAATATAAAAAAAGAGTATATAATATATTTCGGCATAAGTCAAGATGGGTGTATTGTTACCTTATTGTATGCTTTTGCCGCCCGGCGTTACGGATATAAAATCATATCATTGAGTAAATCTTTTAAGGAGCATTGTAATTATGAGAGCTTACAATTTCGCAGCAGGTCCTTCCACGCTTCCCCTCGAAGTGCTGGAAGAGGCACAGAAAGAACTTCTGGATTTCCAGAATACGGGCATGTCGGTTACGGAGATCTCCCACCGCAACAAAAAATTCATGGCGGTCGTGGAAGAAGCGGAAGCCTCTTTGCGCAGCCTGATGAATATCCCCGACGACTACGCCGTTCTCTTCGTGCAGGGCGGGGCGTCCCAGCAGTTTGCCGCCGTTCCCCTCAACCTCATGCATAACGGTAAAGCCGATTACATCGTAACCGGTAACTTCGCCAAGAAAGCCTATGAAGAAGGCGTCATCTATGGCGGAGACGGTGCGAAATGCGTCGCTTCCTCCGAGGATAAGAATTATACCTACATTCCCGACGTGAGCAAGATCGCCTTCAACGCCGATGCCGATTACGTGCACCTCACTTCCAACAACACCATCTTCGGTACCCGCTTTATCGAATTCCCCGAGACGGGAAACGTTCCCCTCGTTGCGGATATGTCGTCGGACATTCTTTCGAGAGAAGTGGACGTGTCCCGCTTCGGCGTCATCTATGCGGGCGCACAGAAGAACATCGCGCCCGCCGGCGTCACCATCGTCATCGCCAAGCGTTCTCTCATCCAGAACCCGCTCAAGATCTGCCCCACAATGCTCAAATGGAAGACGCAGGACAAGGAAGGCGCGCATTCGCTCTACAATACGCCTCCCTGCTTCTCCATCTATATCGCCAACCTCGTCATGCGCCGCCTCATCAGGCTCGGCGGCATCAAGGAGATGGAGAAGATCAACGAGTACAAGGCGGGACTGTTGTACGACTTCATCGACAACTCTTCTCTCTTCCATAACTATGTGGAAAAGAAATACCGTTCGACCATGAACGTGCCTTTCGTCACGGGCAGCGACGAGCTCGACGCCAAATTCGTCAAAGAAGCGACGGCGGCGGGGCTTGTTTCCCTCAAAGGACATCGCCTCGTCGGCGGTATGCGCGCCTCCATCTACAACGCGATGCCCGTCGAAGGCGTCAAGGCCCTCATCGAATTCATGAAAAAATTTGAAACGGAGAACAAATAATCATGGCAAAAATTCTCAAACTCAACGCAATCAGCCCCGTCGCCAACAAAGTTATCCCTTCTTCCTATTCCTATTCGGACAGCGAAAAGGACCCCGAAGGCATCATGGTGCGCAGTGCGGCCATGAAAGAATATGACTTTGCCGCCAACCCTTCCCTGCTCGCTATCGCGCGCGCGGGCGCGGGCGTAAACAATATTCCTTGCGACGTATGCGCCGAAAAGGGCATCGTGGTATTCAACACCCCCGGCGCCAACGCCAACGCCGTCAAGGAACTCGTGCTCTGCCAGCTCTTCCTCGGCGGCAGAAAGATCACCGACGGCGCCGCCTGGATTCAATCCCTCGGCAACGAAGGGGCCAATTTCTCCAAGGCCGTGGAAAAGGGCAAATCCAAATTCGTCGGCAGAGAAATTATGGGCAAGACGCTGGGCGTCATCGGCCTCGGCGCCATCGGCGCCATGGTCGCCAATGCCGCCGTCGAACTCGGCATGAGCGTCATGGGATACGACCCCTTCATCTCCGTCAACGCCGCATGGCGGGTCGACCACCGCGTCAAGCATGTCTATGATACCGCCGAGATCTTCAAAAACTGCGACTACATCACCCTGCACGTTCCCCTGACGAACGACACGCGCGAAATCATCAATAAGGATTCCCTCGCCATGTGCAAAGACGGCGTGGTCATCGTCAACGACGCGCGCGGCGAACTGGTGAACAACGCCGACGTGCTCGCGGCCATCGAAAGCGGCAAGGTCGGACGTTACCTGACCGACTTCGGCGCTTTGGACCTGCTGGGCAAAGAAAACGTTATCATCTTCCCCCACCTCGGTGCCAGCACGCCCGAAGCGGAGGACAACTGCGCCTATATGGCGGCAAGCGAGCTGGTTGACTACATCGAAAACGGCAACATCGCCAACAGTGTCAACTATCCCGCCTGCACCATGCCCCGTTCGGCGGCCGCGCGCGTGACCGTTCTGCACCGCAACGTCAAGGAGATCCTGTCCAAGATCCTTGCGGCCGTCTCTGCCGAAGGTATCAACATCGCCAACATGCAGGACACTTCCAAGGGAGAATATGCATATCTGATCCTCGAACTGGACAGCAAGCCTTCCGACAAACTGATCGCCGACATTGCCGCAATCGACGATGTCATCCGCGTGCGCAGTCTTTGACGAAAGGAACCGCGCCCGTCGGGCGACGGCATGAAAAATAAACAATAAACAAAAACGCCGTCGGGCGCAATTTCAATTGCACCCGACGGCGTTCTCTTGTCAAGACTTTTCCCTCAAACGGACAAACCGCCCTATAAACGAACGCCCGCCCGCAACCGATGTTGCGGGCGGGCATTTTTACCGAAAAACGGCAAGCGGGATCGGCTCCGACGCTTCCATTTTTTTATTCTTGCTCTTCACCGTTTTCCGCGGGTTTCATCCCCGCTTCGGATTGCTCCTGCAGGGACAAAATATACCGTTCATATTCCTCTTGCGTGATGTTTCTGACTTTGGACTTTTTCTTTTTGGGCATGGGTTTTCTCCTTTCAGAAAAATTTAGTATCAGTATGCCCTTAAAGCCCGATTTTTATTCCGTACGTTTTCAAAGCAAAATACAGAGGAACCCGCCCCGCCCGTCGTTGACGACGCGGGAAATGGCACGCGTCATTTTTTTACGGATATTTTCGGGCATGCCGCCGCTCTTCTTTTGCAATCCCTCATCCACCAACTCACGCAAAGTCCTGCCGAAAAATTCGGTCGACCAAAGTTTTTCCTCGTCGGTGCGATAATCGGCGAGCAGCTCTCCCACAAAACTCTCTCCCTGTTCGTGCGTGCCGACGATGGGATCGACGGAAGAAGTGAGATCGACTTTGATGATGTGATAACAGGGCGCGCTCGCCGTGAGATGAATGCCGAAATTCTGTCCCTGACGAACCAGCCGCGGCTCCTCCAGTTCCACGTCTTCGCGGGCGGGAGGCACGACGCCGTATCCCTCTTCCTGCGCCGCCGCAAACGCTTCGCGGATCTTGTCATACCCGCGCTTGCTCTCCGCAAGCGTACGGACATATTTCAAAAGTTCGAAATCGTTGCCGACCGTTTCGCCGCACGCTTCGCTGACGATGCGGTAATACATTTCCTCTTTGACGGCAACCGTGCATTCCGCCGTGCCGCGGGAAAGATTGAGCCCCACGCCCGTCGTGCCGAGCAATTGCTCGCTGCCGCGGAATGCGTCGTCGAGCAATGTACAGTCGCGCATCTTCTCGATTTTGGGCGCAACGGCGCGCAAGCGGTCGGCCACCTCGGCAATCAAAGGATGATCCACGGGCAGAGAACGCATCCAATCGGGAATATTGACGTCGATGCCCGTTACGGGGAATTCAAAGAGCAGACTCCTGAGCACCTGTGCCAACTCGTCTTTATCCATTTCTTCCGCATTGACGGCAAGCACGGGGCAAGCATATTTCTCCTCTAACTCTTCCCGCAATTTTTCCGCGCCCTCCCCTTTGGGATCGCGGCAATTGAGGAGCATAACAAAAGGTTTTCCGATCTTCCTGATCTCCCCCACCGATTCCTCCTCCGCACGGATGTAATTCTCGCGGGGAATGTCCGTGATGCTCCCGTCCGTCGTGACGAGCACCGCGACGGTGGAATGGTCGCGGATGACCTTCTGCGTCCCGATGCGGGCGGCTTCCGTGAAGGGAAGCGGCTCCTCCTGCCAGGGGGTGTTGACCAACCGCTCTTTTCCCTCTTCCTCCGCACCGAACGCCGCGGGAACGAGGAATCCCACGCAATCGATGAGCCGCACGGCGGCGGAGGTATTTTCTCCGAATTGTACGGTCACGGGCTGTGCGGGGACAAATTTCGGTTCGGTGGTCATGATGGTCTTGCCGCCCGCGGATTGCGGCAATTCATCCTGCATCTGCGAACGTTTTTCTCCCGCCGCCGCGGGAATGATCAGTTGCTGAAAAAACCTCTTGATGAAAGTGGATTTGCCCGTGCGCACCGGCCCGACCACGCCGATGTACAGCGCGCCCTGCGTGCGCGTGGCAATATCCTCGTAAATATCATAATTTTCCATACGACAAACAACGCCTCCGCTTGACTAAACTTACTTGTTTAGTGTATGCGGGAAGGAACGGGAATATGACATCCGCCCGTCGCGCATAAGTTGCCGACAACTTATGCGCGACGTTTTTTCTCCGATTCAAATCATCATTCACGGGCATGGCAAGCGGATAATCTATATTAAAAACGCCGCGGCGGACCATCCGATCCGCCGCGGCATAAAAATTCATTCTTTTTGCAATGCCTCTTCCTGTTCGCGGCGCCGCTTTTCTTCCTCGCGCGCGAGCGCGACATATTCTTCATCCTTTGAAAAATCCCGTTCGGGCAACTTCCCGCCCAAGGCTTCCGCCGCCAGCCGCATGGCGCGCCAGGCAAGATAGCCCGTTTCGCTCAAAGCAGCCTTTCTCTCGATTTCGGGCAACGCCCGCACATCGCCGTACCGCCCCAGCCGCTCGGCACAAGCCTCCGCGGACGCGCCTTCTGCGCGGCGAAAGTCCTCCAAAAGCAAAGAAAATATTTCCTCTCGGGGGGACAGACAACGACTCAATATATCGGCAATTTCCTCTTTTTTGTTCCCGCGGCGGTATATTGCCAACAGATCGTCTGCCACTCCGTCGGCATCCGCCGCAAAAATTTCGGCCAGCCGTCCCTGCACCGCGGCGGAATCGGTGCGTTCAAAGAGCGCAAGATACGCGGGATATGCCTCCCTGTCCTCGCCGAGCAATTCCAAGGCAAAAAGCCTTTCCGCTTCCCCGCCTTCCAGCAGAGACAGAAGAACGCCCCTGCCGCGCGGCTCTTCCAGCGCCGCGCGCAAAAAGCCGTCCACGGGCACCTTACGCGCGAAATGCGCGCGCGTCACGGCGGCCAGCTCGTCCGACGACATACGGGCGTAATACTCGACGGGCGTACCGCCCAGACTTTCGATGCGCGTCTGACCGAATTTTTTGTATAATTCCGCCACGGCGTCTTCCCATTCCTCTTCGGTATACTTGTTCTTTTTCTTGCGCAGATATTCCGCCACGCGGGCGTCGAATGCGCCGTCCAGATCGAACAGGCGCGGTTTCCTTTCTTCTTTATCCGTCATCCCCGTTTATTCCTCCCCGTCGTCCTTTTTTTCTGCGTCCGTTTCCGCATATGCGGCCGCGGACTCTTCGTCCGCCTTCGGGCTCTCTTTTCTGCCGCGGCGCAACACTTCGTTGGTCACCGCACGGACAAGCTCCAGAATTTCGGACACTTCCGCCTCCTCCGCGCCGAACAGCTCTGCCGCGGCGGCGGGCTTGGAACCCGCTTCCCGAATGTCCGCGAGAAGATAGATCGCACAGGAAATGTTTTCGGGCTTATCGGCGTAAGAAGTCGCTTCGCGCAAAGCAAGGCAATTGTATAAAAGTTCGGCGGAAGAGCGGATTCTTTGGGCATGGTTGTCCGAAACAACCGCAAACTTGGCAAACACGGCGGCATAGGCGTGCAGAAATTTCTTTTTCTTTTTTCCGTTGATTTTCAGACGGTAAAACCGCACGTGCCGATAAATATGACAGACAACGACGCCGTATTCCGTTTCCTTGTTCTGTTCGGCGATGAGCTGCATGGTCTGCACCTTGACCACGTCGGACACGTCGGGATCGAGCAACGTTTCCTCGACAAACCGCTCATAACGGCAATGGACGGCCGCGCTCATCGCAAGCATCTGCAGATCCCCGTCCGCACCGTCCAGTTCGTCAAAACTCCATTGGAGGACGGAAATCACCTGCGGGTTGTCGGAAAGTTCCTCGGCCTCTCTGACATGAAGCCCTTCCAGAAAACAAAGCATATCGCAATAGGCTTCTCGCACCTTTTGCGGCACGCGGTAAAAATAAGTCAGATCGGGCTCGACTATGTCTTCTTTGTCCCGATGATCCGGATAATGCCGTAAGAGATCGTAATAATAGCGCGCCACGGCCGCTTCGGGATATATGACCAAAAGCCGATCGAAGGTATCCAATGCGAGCGGAATATTGCCGCTCTTATAGGCCGAGACCGCCTTGAAATAGAGCAAATTCCCGTCATTGGGCATTTCCTTTTCAAGCTGTATAAATTTCTCCAGCGCGGCGGCATGCAGGCCGTTTTCGCAACAGACCGTTGCGATTTTATAGAGTTCGTCCGTATCCTCGGTGTACATACCGGACAGCTTTTTCGCCACTGCCGCCGCCTTTTCCCGCTCCTCCGTCTGGCCGAGAATGGCGGCATAGGTCGTGTAGGCCTGCACGTCCCCGTCGTTTTCGGCGATCAATTTTTCGCAAAGCGCGCGTGCTTCCTCTTTGCGGTCTTCCAAAAGATAGGCCACTGCCACGAGGTTCTGCGCCGTGCGGTATTGCGGCGATCCCGCCGCCACTTGCGAAAAGGCCTCCCGCGCGGCAGAAAAATTGCTCTCCCGAAGCGCGCGCAATCCCTGTTCGATCTCGGGCGTATAGTCTGCCTTTTCGGGCGGATAGACAATGCGGAATGCCTCCTTTTTGGGCTTGGAAAACATCTCCACGATGTCCATCTTGCTCTCTTCGCTCAATTCGTCGTCCACGCGCAACAACTGATTGTAATAATAGGCCGACTGTCCCTCTTTGCCGAGATTCATATAATTGACGGCAAGCCCTTCATAGGCTTCCGCCAGAGAGTCCTCGTCGCATTCATTGAGGAAACGGTACCAGGTTTTTATGGCCTGCGTGTACACTTCCAGCGTTTCATACAGATCTGCCTGTGCGGCATAGGAATCGGGCGTGGGGTCGAAAAATTCGTTGCGGCGGTTGGTCAGCCGCAACGCTTCGAGCGGCCTGCCCTCCTCCGTCCGCTTGCGGATACTCTTATCCAGCCGCTCCTCTCCGTCATCGAAATACAGCACCTTGGGCGGGTGCGTTGTCTTTTTGGATTTCCCTGTGTTTTTCATATATACTCTTCAATCGGCCGCTCACTGCGGCTGTTCTTTTTCCGTTGCGGGCGGGAACATTTCGTTCACGTCCTCTTCTTTGAATTCGTAATCGCTCCCGCAATAATGGCAATGCACGCTGATTTTCCCTTCGGCGGAAAGAATATCCCGCAATTCCTTTTCGCCCATGGACGAAAGCACGCCCGCGATGTATTCCTTCGAACAACGGCAACCGTAAGAAAAGGCCGTCTCCTGCGCATTTTCAACACCGAAAACCTCCTTCAACAGCCCTGCCATGCCCTTATCTTCCAATAATTTCCCGAAATCGGACAACTGATCGCGGAAATTCTGCGCCGCCTGTACGGCCATCCCGCTCGCCCCGGGCATGGGTTGCAGAAAAACGCCGCCCGCGGCTTTACAAAGTCCGTTCCCGTCGAATACGACGTCCGTGCGGATGTATGTGGGGAGCTGTTCACTCAGACGGTAATAATATTCAAAGTCCTTGTCCACGTCCCCGTCCACGAGTTCGCAAGTGCCGACAAAGGGCTTTCCGTAACTGTCGTCGCGCACGACGGTCATGTACCCCTTTCCGATGACGTCGGTCGACGCCGAGGGGTTATAGACGTATCCGCGCATACGCAGAAGGGTGTCGCCCGAAACACAGATCTCCCCTGTTTCCCCGCGGTGTTTTATGCTTGCGGACAACTCTCCCGTTTCTTCCTTCAGCCAACAGGACATATAGGTCATGGCGAGCAATACCCGACCGAACGCCCGCGCGGCGGGCGCGGTCATGTTGTGAATGATCTGGGCGTGGCGCACCGTTTCGGTGCCGTCCACCGCGACGAGCGAAACTTGCCCGTCCTCTATCAGTGTGCGCAAAAGTTTATCCGACATGATTGTTTATCTCCCGTTTTTTTATTTTTTCCGACCCGCCGCACCCCGTGCGCTAAACCTTGCGCACCAGAAATTCCAGCCGATCGGAGCCTTCGGCTTCTTCGCCGAGATGTCCGCTGTAAAAGAGCGGTTCAAATCCCGCCAGAGAGAGTGAAAAAAGTATCTCCTCGGCGTCATAGATGTACTGTGTATGCGTTTCGTCGCGCCGCACATATCTGTCGGCCGCATCGCATCCGCCTGCCCCGACGGTATTTTGCGGCCGCCCGCCGCGGCGGGCGGCCGTTTCGGGCGCGTTCTCCCGCACAAAGAGGCTGACTTCCATGGTCACCGTCTCTCCCGCAACGCGGTTGAAGGAGATGTAGGTGACGTCCTCGCGGTCGTCGATGCTGACGGGCGGAAGATTGCGAAGTTTGTCGGGGGCACTGACGTCGAAAAAGAACAAGCCGTCCTTTTTGAGCGCGCGGTTCACGCGGCGGAGCGCGGTGAGGAATTTCTCCTTGGGAACATAATTGAAACAGTCGTTGACGGCGACGACGCAATCGGCCTTATGCGGCAGGACGAGCGAAGACACATCGCCCTGCAAAAAGGGAATGTTCAGCCCTTCTTTGCGGCTTCGTTCGGCCGCAACCGAGAGCATCGCGGGACTGATGTCCACGCCCGTCACGCAATATCCCGCCCGCGCCAACGCGCGGGTGAAATATCCGCTCCCGCAGCCGAGATCGACGACGTCCCTGCCCGCGCCGTAATTTTGCAGAAGGGAAAGCAAATACTGCGACCATTCCGCATAGCCGCAGTCGTCGTTGAGATATTCAAACCATTCGGCAAGCGCGTCATACGCCGCGTTCGTTTCTTTCATGCAAGACGACTCCTTCTTTCTTTGTGCTTTACAGGCGGATTTTTCGGTGCGGTATCCTGACAAACCCGCACGGAAGTTTTGCTTTTCCACTATATTTTATCCGACCTTCACCATGAACCGTGGGCTGTTTATCCATAAACGCAAACGGCGCTTTTGAAACGCCGCCCGCGGATTTTCCTGACAATCCGCGGGCGGCGAAACAAACTTTTCAAAGGAGAACCCGTCCGTACAAAGAGGGCGACAAGCCGCCCGGAACGGATTGCCCGGACACACCGATCATTTATCGGCAATGGAGCGGGGCACGAATTTCTTCCGCTTGCCCTTTTTATCCAGTTCCTGCAAAGATTTTTCCCTGTCGGCAAAACGGGAATTATATTCTTTGTACTTCTCCTCTTCGGCGTGTTCGGCGGCAAAAGCGCGGCTCTCCTCGGCCACCGTGCGACGGGTCTGCGCCAGCTTTTCCAGGTCGGACAGGGAGAAGGGATCGGGCAAAAGCTCGATCTGCGTTCCCTCGTCCAAAGGACGAATGGCGCGGGAGAGGAATTCATGCTTGCTTTCGGCCAGAAGCAATCCCATGACGTCCTGTTCGGAGGTTTGGGCGCGCAACGCTTCTTTGCGCGTCTGCTCCTGCCGTTCGGTCTGCAACGCCGTAAAGCCTGCATAGCGGTCGAACGCCCAGTCGGTGAAACTCGCCCAGACGAGGAGCGCGGCACTGCCGCCGACCAGAATATAGAATATCTGAATGATAAAATTCAGGATCTCCTGATTGATGAACGCCAGCAAGGCGGGAAAAGCGGCCAAAGCCGCGAACAGCACCGACGGAATGAACGTGCCGCCGCCGAGCGTCGCCGCGTTTTTGAGCAGTCCCAAAGCACTCTGTCTGTAATTGCTTCCCACGGCAAAGATCCAAAGCCCGAAGAGGATCAAAAGAGCCGCGACGATGCAGACGACGACCCGCAGGGTGATCCAGAGCCCCGCGCTCTCCCCCGCCGCCATGGCAACGGCGGCATAATCCCAGATGACAACGGCGAGCAGTATCCCGCCGAACGCGAGGAGACAGGCGATTGCCGCGGAGACGTACCCCTGCTTCACGCCCGTGAAGAAGTCCCCAAAGAGCTTGAGTTTATCGTCCGAACGGACAAGTTTACGCGCGCAATACATGCCGCCCGCGAGCCCGACGGCGGCGACCAGAGAGGCCGCCACGGCGAGCGCATAAAAGAGCACGTCGACATTGAACATCAGCTGTTCCGCAAGCCCGACGGTGTCGGGAGCGGCGGGATAACCGATGCCGAGATTGTCCCCGAACGCCCCCGCCGCACCGAGCTGCGCGATGCGTACAACGCGCATGAAGAATATCACGATGAGCGGAGAGCAGAAGAGCACCATCAGAAGATTGACCGCGATGAGTTTGGTCAGACGGCTCAGAAATACCGAGCCCGTAAAGGCAAACCGCCCCTGCCCTTCCGGAACAGGCAGAACGGTATAGCCGACTTGTTTTTCGTTTCCGGGCAGGACGGAGAGATTTTGCTCCGCCGCCTTTTCCTGAATTTCAGCCATAAACAGACGCTCCGAGTAAGATTTTACAAACTTGCCAATATATTATACCGCAAATAAAAAAATATTTCAATAAAATTGCCCCGAATTATCATAAAATCTTTGACATTTCGTGCGGCAAATGATAAAATGAAACTGCTGAATAGAGGAGCAGGCGAACATCAGTAGCCGCGGCAGAGGGAAAAGAAAGGGATTTTTCCGCCATATGCCGCCGCGAAAGGGTATCCCTGCCGAAGCGGAACGCCCCTTTCTTCCGCTGGGCGAAGCGGCTAATACCGCCTCGACTGTCACTTCCGTGGAGCACTATCGGCGAAAAAACTTCGGCTTATCACCATCGGTTAAGGAATAAGAAGGAATTTTTTTGCGGCAGCCGCTTCCCGCGGTCAGCCGCCGTTTTTTTATTCCGCAACCCTTGCGCAACCCCTTTTTCGGTCTTTTTCGGTCGTTTTTCGTTGCCGCAAAAGCCGATGCGGGACGCAAAGAAAATTTATTTATTTTTCAATCATCATTATTTTTTTGCAAGAGGAGAAACATCAGCATGAAAAATTACAGAGTCGGCGTCGTCGGCGCCACCGGTATGGTCGGACAGAGATTCCTGACCATCCTTGCCAAACACCCCAACTTCCGCGTCGTAGAACTGCTCGCTTCCGCCCGCTCCGCGGGGAAAAAATACGCGGACGCCGTGGGTGCCAAATGGGCGATGCAGGAACCCATTCCCGCACAGTTTAAGGACATGGTCGTCGCCGATGCGGAGAAAGACCTCGACGCGCTGGCAGAAAAGGTCGACTTCGTGTTCTGCGCCGTCAACATGAAGAAGGACGAGATCCGCGCGCTCGAATATCAGTACGCACAGCACGAGATCCCCGTCGTTTCCAACAACTCGGCGCACCGCTTCACCGAGGACGTGCCCATGGTCATTCCCGAAATCAACCCCGAGCACATCGAGGTCATCGCGGCGCAGAAGAAACGCCTGGGCACCAAGCGCGGGTTCATCGCCGTCAAGTCCAACTGCTCCCTCCAGTCCTATGTCCCCCTGTTGCACCCGCTCAAACAATACGGTATCGTCAACGCGGCGGTCTGCACCTATCAGGCCATCTCCGGTGCGGGCAAAACGTTCGATACCATGCCCGAGATCGTCGACAATATCATCCCCTATATCGGCGGGGAAGAGGAGAAGAGCGAACAGGAACCTCTGAAGATCTGGGGGGAAGTGAAGGACGGAAAAATCGTTCCCGCTTCCGCGCCCGCCGTTACGGCGCAGTGCCTGCGTGTACCCGTTTCCGACGGACACACGGCGGCGGTATTCGTGAAGTTTGCCCAAAAGCCTTCCAAAGAGGAAATCCTCAAAGCCTGGGCGGAGTTTTCGGGCGAACCGCAAAAGCTCAACCTGCCGAGCGCACCCAAACAGTTCATTCACTACATGGAAGAGGACAACCGCCCGCAGGCAAAACTCGATCGCATGACCGAAAACGGCATGGCCGTCTGTGCAGGCAGATTGCGCGAGGATAACATGGGCATCTTCGATTATAAATTCATCGGTCTTTCGCACAACACCCTCCGCGGTGCCGCGGGCGGTGCGGTGCTTCTCGCCGAGCTCCTCGCCGAAAAGGGATATTTCGACTGAGCGAAACCCTTTCGGGCCGATCGGCGCAAACCTTATAAAGGTCTGCAACCGTTCTGTAAAGGCCTGCGGCCGTTATAAAGCGCGCGCCGACGGAATAAAGATAATACCATCAGGGAGAGAAAAAAATTATGACAGGATTTTTCAGCGGATTGGCCACGGCCATGATCACTCCGTTTTACGACAACGGCGGTATCAATTTTGACGCTTTCGGCAAAATGATCGACAGACAGATCGAAGGCGGTTGCGACGTGCTCGTCATCGGCGGCACGACGGGCGAACCCGCCACCATGTCCCCCGAAGAAATCGAAGAGCTCATGCGCTTTTCGGTCAAATATGTGGCGGGCCGCGCCAAAATCGTGTTCGGCAGCGGCGCCAATTCCACGGCGAAAGCCGTCGCGGCAAGCATCAAAGCCGAAAAAATGGGCGCCGACGGCCTGCTCGTCGTTACCCCCTACTATAACAAGTGCACACAGAACGGTCTGTACGAATACTATAAGGCCGTCAACGATGCCGTCAACATCCCCATCATCTGCTACAACGTCCCCCCTCGCACGGGCGTGAACATCCTGCCCGCGACCATGGAACGCATTGCGGGACTTAAAAATATCGCGGGCATCAAAGAAGCCTGCGGCAATATGGAGCAGATCTGCGAAACCATGCGACGCATCCGCGGCAAGTGCGATATGTATTCGGGGGACGATAACCTGAATCTGCCCATCACCGCCATCGGCGGCGCGGGGCTCATCTCCGTCGCCTCCAACCTCGTGCCCGCCGACGTAAAAAAGGTCTTTACCCTGACCAAAGCGGGAAAACTGGACGAAGCCAACGCCGTGCAGGATAAACTTTTGCCCCTCATCGACGCTTGTTTCCTGGAAGTCAACCCCATTCCCGCCAAGGCGGGCGCGAATATGCTCGGGCTCGACGCGGGCATCCCCCGCGGACCGCTGACCGAAATGGAACCCGCGCACAAGGAAGTCATGAAAGAAGTACTCAAAAATTACGGTCTGGAGATTGTCAATGGTTAACGTACTCATTTGCGGTATCGGCGGAAAAATGGGACAGAACGTCCTTGCACTCCTGCAAGACGACAAAGATGCGCGCGCCGTGGGCGGCGTGGACGTACACGAGCCCGCGCTCTGCCCCGTGCCCGTCTTCCCCTCGTTCGACGCGGTCGACGTGCAGGCGGACGTCGTGATCGATTTCTCCTCGCCCGCCCTGCTCGGGGATATTCTCGCATACTGCGAAAAGACGGGCGCGGCGGCGGTGCTTGCCACGACGGGATATTCCCCCGATGACCTTGCGGCGATCGAAGAAGCGAGCAAAAAAATTGCCGTCTTCAAGACGGCCAACTTTTCCGTCGGCGTCAACCTGTTGGTGAAACTTGTGAACGAAGCCGCGGCCTTCCTGGGCGAAAAATTCGACGTGGAGATCGTGGAAAAACACCATCGACTGAAAGTCGACGCGCCTTCGGGCACCGCGCTCATGCTGGCGGACAGCGTGAACAAGGCCTTTGACGGAAAAAAAGAATATTTATACGGCCGTGCGGGCATCGTCGGCAAGCGCGGCTCGGAGATCGGTCTGCACGCCGTGCGCGGCGGGACTATCGTGGGTGAACATGACGTGCTGTTCTGCGGCGAGGACGAGGAGATTACCCTCTCCCACCGCGCGGCGAGCAAGCGCGTGTTTGCGGCGGGCGCCGTGCGCGCCGCCAAGTTCGTCGCGGGCATGCCCGCGGGAAAGTACGATATGTCCGACGTACTGAAATCGTTGTAATGCCCTTTTGCCACGTTTGCTTGCCAAACGTCGCACGACGCAAAACAACACCGACAGAAAATAATATTCATGTAAAAGGCACGTTTTTTATTGCGAAAAACGTGCCTTTCTTTTTATACAACAAATTACAGGCACCCATGCCCGCGGTTTTGGAGCTTTCAAGTGTCCGCCGTCCCTGTACACAAACTATGAAAGATCCTCAAAGACATACAACAACCCCGACGCAGGGAAATATGCCATGTACAGCTTTTCGGTGTAATACTTCACCGCTCCGTCCGTCATGTAAGGTTTCTGCGCGCAAAAACGCCAAAGATATTCTTCCCGCCAATCGGGAGAAGAGTCCTCTTTGCTGCTTTCATCTATCCACGCACAGGACATACATGTTTCCGTCTTTTCGTCGCGCCCCGCCGAAAAATCATGCAGAAATTCCGTCGGTTTAGATGGAAAGGAAAAAATATACTGCACCGTACCGTCTCCGTGAACGCCCTGATCGCTCTCATAAAACAAGAGTTCGCTCTCTGCGGGCACGGGCGGATCGAGCTGCCAACGATCGTTCAATATCCATCGGCAATCGCTCCAATTACATAACAGGATGCCGCAAGAAACCAAAAGAAAGAGAACAAAGCTCAAAGCGAGGATGTAGAAGACAGCATAGCGAAATTTTTTAGTTGTCCCCGTCATTCTTCTACCTCTCCTGCCCCGTCGGGGAAATATTCCAGAATATCCCCCGGCTGACAGGCGAGCACTTCGCACAGTTTATCCAGCGTGGCAAGGCGTATCGCCTTGACCTTGCCGTTTTTCAGAAGGGATATGTTCGCCATGGTCAGTCCGACCCGACGGGTCAGCTCGGTCACGCTCATCTTGCGTTTTGCCAGCATCACGTCCACATTGATGATGATCATATCGTTCCGTCACTCTCCTCCTGTAATTTGGCCGCTTCTTCCAGACATTTGGAGATGATCAGGAAAAAAAGCGCGACCGCGCACCCGCACAGCGCGAGGAAGAAATACGCCCAGAACCAGTCGTTCTGCCCCATGCGGAAAAATATAATATTCCCTGCGAGAAAAAACAGCAAGTCAAAAAACAGAATTGTCGCGCTTCTGTAAAAACACTTGACGGCCTTGCGGGAAAACAGCGTTCCCGCCCGCACCAGATCGGAAACCTTCCAAAGGTAGCCGAGGATAAAGAAACAGGGCAGCGCCGCCAGATAAAAAAAGACGCACTCCGACGCGAACGCCGTCCAATATGCCTGTCCGCCTTCGGCCGCAAGGGCGGGCATGCCCGAGGATACGCCGTAAGGGAACCAAAATATGCAGATGGCCGCGCCGCAAAGCCCGATGAGAACGATCGCCGCCTTCATCAATCCGTGATAATCTTTCGCGGCGCGCACCGCGCCGCCCCGCTTTTGCATCATATGTCTTTCCTCTCCTTTTTTTATTTTCATCCTATACGACCTCTGCCGCCGGCGACGTGTCCGCCAATGTATGGAAACGGCAGGAAACTTCCCCGTATCCCGGCGTTCCGTCTGCGCCCCACGCCGTGGAACAGTTGATATATACGAACGGATCGAGCACGCGGAGTTGCTTTGCATAGCCATCCCATGCCCAATCGGCATAGGCCTCGTCGGACGCCGTTTCCGCAACCGTCGGCAAGAAAAATTCCCGCGCCGAAAGCGCATTTAGATAAGCGAGCGGCCGCTCGAGTGCAGTCCAATCGGTCTTTCCGTTTGACGCCGCAGGGACGGCACAATCCATTTCTACCGTCAGCCTGTCCCAACGGGAATCATAAGAAAACAGCAGGGAAATCTTTCCCGTTTCCTCCGTCGGCAGCCCCGCGTTTTCCCCGTCCGATGCCGAAGCGCCCGCGCCGCAAGCATTGTCCGCACTCCCCATATTGTCCGCATCGTCCGCATTATCCGCGCTATCTGTGCTATCCATGCCCGCCGCATTGTCCGAATTGCGTCGGTTTGCGATCGACCGCTCGGCGGACGGTTCGGGGGGATATTCGGAAGAAGATTCGACGGAATATTCGGCGGACGGTTCGGCCGTCCCCGTCGGCTCCGCAAGCAAAATTTCGGCGCGGACGGATCGGATCAAAACGGGCGCATCGGTCTCTTCGTCTCGATCGTTGTAAAAACGCACCGTATCGCCGTACTTTGCGGTCATTTGCCGTAAAATGTCCGCATACACCTCTCCCAGCTCCGCCGCCCGCGCCGCGCTCACGCGCACATAGGGCGCGGCGGCGTTATAGTAATAGGTTGCAACCATCCCGGACAACGGCAAAAGCAGCCAGGAAAAGAGCAAAAACAACGTCGCCGCCAATGCCGTTTTGCGAAAACCCTCGCCCCGCACGGCGAGATAGAAACCCATAAACAGCGCGACCAATACAAATATGCCGACCAGGATGAAGATGACGCCCATGGAGACAAATCCCCACCCGACGGACTCGGAAAAATAGCCGACGCAATATTCGCGCACCGCCTCCACGCCCACCGCAAACAACACCAAACCAAACGCTCCGTTCAAGACGGAAACCAACAGGTTCCCCGCTCCCTTCATTCTTTTTTCTCCTTTTTTTACGCATCGCAATGCGTTACGCCGCGGACAGCCATGCCGCCCGCTTGCTTTTTGCTCCCATCGCGGCATTTTTCGATCGGACAATTCGTCCGTTTTTCAAAGAATAGCATAAAAAATATATTTTGTCAATAAAAATTTATCGTAAAACAATAAATTTATGGCATAAAAAAACGGACAAGACGTCCGTTTTGATCTTGATGCGATGCAAGTTGATTTCATTGCGATACGATGCAATCCGAAAAACAGGAAAGCGTGAACCGCTTTTTTCCGTCAGACAAAAAGCAAACTTCGACCTTTGAACGCGAAACGTTCAAAAAAGCCAAACATTCGGGAACGTCAGACATTCAAAAGGCAAAATCTTCAGGAAAGCGCGTCGTACTGCTCTGCGGAAACGGATTCGAGCCATTCGTTGGACGTTTCCTCGCCCGAAATCTCCACGGCGATATGAGAAAACCAGCTGTCCTTTTTCGCGCCGTGCCAATGCTTGACGCCTGCGGGAATGACCACCACGTCGCCCGGCTGCAAGCTCCTTGCCGCCTTGCCCCACTCCTGATACCAACCACTGCCCGCAACACACAGAAGCAGTTGCCCTCCGCCGCTTTTCGCATGATGAATATGCCAGTTATTGCGGCAACCGGGCTCAAAGGTCACGTTTGCCATAAACGGAACGCCCGCCTCGCCCGCGGTGAGCGGATGGAGATAAGATTTGCCGATGAAATATTGCGCATACGCCGTATTTTCATCGCCCAAACCGAAGGTATTCTGCTTTTCAAATTCGCGGTATTCCTGCATTGAAATATCCCTCCGATGCGGTATTTTAATATCGCCGTATTCAGTATTTTAATAACGCCATGCCCGCACGGCGGGCATTTTTCCCAAAAACGGTCCATCCGTACCAAAACACCCTTTTCGCGTTCCTTTTCGGCAACGGATTGCGCCCGTATGCCCGGAAACATACGCCGCAAGCGTTATTTTTCCAAAGGGAAGGGCTCGAACGCCTCGCCCGTCTTACAGACCGACACGCGCCCCGCAAGGGCGTCGGTCAGTTCACGGACAAACATTTCCCCCGCCGCCGCGGGCATGGAAAGCGCATAACGCACCTTATCCGTATACTGCGCATCGCTGACCGCCAACCCCCGCGCGGCGAAAAAGCGCGATGCGGCGTCTGCCTGCGGATAGTCCACGCAAACGGTATATTTTGCGGCGGGTTGCCAAAGGCATATCTCCGCCCCGTCGAGCACTTCGGCACAAGCGGAGGAATAGGCTTTGACCAGTCCGCCCGCGCCCAATTTGATGCCGCCGAAATAGCGGACCACCACAACGGCCGTTTCATATAAGCCCTTGTTCTTGATGACGTCGAGTATGGGCATGCCCGCCGTTCCCTGCGGTTCGCCGTCGTCCGAAAAGCGTTGCATCGAGCCCGTTTTGTCCGCTATGAATGCGTAACAGTTATGGGTCGCCGCGGGATGCATGCCCTTGATTTCGGCGATGAACCCACGCGCCTCCTCCTCGCTTGCCACATGTTCGCAATAGGAAAGAAAGCGGGATTTTTCGATGATTTTTTCGGACGAATATCGTCCCCGCACGCTGCGAATGATCGCGGGCATGGTATTACCCGACGATGATTTTTACGTGTACTTTTTTGCCCTTGTGCAGAACGAATTCCTTTGCGGGCAGGGGCATGGCAAAATCGGTTACTTTTTCATCGTTGACGGACACGCCGCCTTGTTCGATGAGCCGACGCGCTTCGCCTTTGGATTTGCAGATGTTCGCCGCGATCATCGCGTCCGTAACGGTCGCGGTGTCTGCGGGGATGTTGACCGTGGGCAGGCCCTCTTCGCTACCGCCGAACGCCGCTTTGGCTTGCGATTCGGCCTTCTTTGCCGCCTCTTCGCCGTGCACCATCTTGGTCAGTTCGTAGGCAAGCACTTCCTTGGCGCGGTTGATGCGTTCGTCCTTATGCGCGCACAGCGCGGCAATCTCTTCCAAGGGCAGATAGGTCAGAAGTTGCAGGCATTTCTCCACGTCGGCGTCCGCCGTGTTGCGCCAGTACTGATAGAACTCATAGGGCGTGGTCTTGTTCTCGTCCAGCCAAAGCGCGCCCTTGGCCGTCTTGCCCATTTTCTTGCCCTCGGAAGTGGTCAACAGGGTGAAGGTCATGGCATAGGAAGGCTTGCGCTCCTTGATGCGGATGAGGTTGGCGCCCGCGAGGATGTTGCTCCACTGATCGTCCCCGCCGAGTTCCAGACAGCAGCCGTATTTACGGTTGAGCACCAGAAAGTCATAGGCCTGCAGGAGCATGTAATTGAATTCGAGGAAGGAAAGGCCCCGTTCGAGACGGGTCTCGAAACACTTGGCACGGAGCATTTCGTTGACCGAGAAATGCGCGCCGATCTCGCGCAGAAAATCGATGTAGTTGAGATCGAGGATCCAATCGGCGTTATTGACGATGATCGCGCCGTTCTCCCCTTCGAAACTGATGAACTTGCTCATCTGCTTTTTGAAGCATTCCACGTTATGCGCAATGGTCTCTTTGGTCATCATGGAACGCATATCCGTCCGCCCCGACGGGTCGCCGATCATCGCGGTGCCGCCGCCGATGAGGATGATGGGCTTATGCCCCGCCGCCTGCATATGGTGCATGGCGATGAGCTGCAAAAAATGCCCGACGTGCAGGGAGTCGGCCGTGGGATCGAACCCGATGTAAAAGGGAACGCTCTCCTTGCCGAGTTTTTCATACAGCTCCTCTTCGTATACCGTCTGTCTGACAAAGCCGCGCTCTCTGAGCGTATCCATTACGTTTTTCATTGTCTTTCTCCTTCAGAATCTTTTGGATTTTTCTCTATCATTGTAACATTTTCCGCCGCGTATGGCAACAAAAAAAGGACGTCCGCCGTCATAAATACCGCGCCGTCCTTTGCCGTTCCGTAAAAAAAATCAGTCTTTACGTTCGTCATGCATGGCAAAAAGGCGCATTACCGTTGCAATAGTAATACGCATAGATCGCATACATTCCGTTTTGCCGCAAAAAATGTTTCATATGTTTATGATAGCACACCCTTGAAATGATTGTCAAGCTCTTTCGCAGGAGAAATGCCCGAAAGATAAAAATCGTGGCCGCGCATTCTTTTTGCGCCGCCCGCTCATCCCCCTTCCTTTCCCTGTGCCGCCGCACGCATTGCGGGCGGCGGCACGAGGCAACGCGGACAGACGGAACAACGCTTTTTACAAACGGCCGCCAAACGATCGGCGCAATTCAGCGAGACAGCGCAACGCGACGCGCATTCCCCCGATCCCGACGCAATCCGCTGTCTTTTTCCAACGAACAAAGCGTCTCCCGTGCCGAGCGCTCCGTCTGTAAGCGCTCGCGCAAACGGCGTTCCTCCTGCGTCAATCGTTCATAACCGAAAATCTTCCAGTCAAAATATGCACCGTTCATGGCAATCCCTCCGATTCGTTTCGATCTTTTGCGATTATTGACATGATTTTACAACATTATACTTGACAAATATTGTCATATATATTAAAATTTTTTTATGAAATCGAAAAAAAATAAAAAATCGAGGAAAAAATTGTCGTGAAATATCAGATCATGATGGATATATTTTTCACGCTTCTGGCGCGCAAGAAAGTGAGTGCGGCGGAAATGGCGGCACGCCACGGCATTTCGACGCGGTCGGTTTACCGCTATGTGGACGAACTGACGATTGCGGGCATCCCCATCGACATACAGCAGGGACGGGGCGGCGGCATGTATATTTCGGATGCCTATAAACTGCCCGTCAATTTTATGAGCAAGGAGGAATACCGTGCCGTGCTCGACGCCCTGCGCGCAATGCGCGGACAGATCGAAAACAAGGACATCGATTCTGCCATCGACAAGATCTCCTGCCAAATCAAAGAGGAAAGCGGCGCGCCGTCCTTCACGGGGGACATTTTGGTGGACGCGAGCGCGTGGGGGGATTATCGCTTCCGCGACAAGCTCGCGCTGTTGCAATCGGCAATGCAGACGAAAGAATGTCTGGACATTGAATATGTCTCGCGCACGGGCGAAGAAACAAAGCGGGTCATCGAACCGCATATCCTCGTCTATAAGCAAAACGTATGGTATATCTATGCCTGGTGTCGCAAGCGGGGCGATTTCCGCCTTTTCAAGGCGGGACGCATCCGCACGGCGCGGCGCACGGGAGAAAGATTTGAAAAGCGCGCTTTTTCGCGGGAAGAGATACCCCTCGAATTCAGACAGGAAAAGACGGAGACCGTGGAAGTGACGCTGGACATCGCCCCCGCCGCATTGCCCGACGCCGAAGAGTGGCTGGGCGTCGATTGCATCCGACGCAGCAAGGACGGCACCTTTTCCGCCGTCGTCGCTCTGCCCGATGACGAAGGGCTCATCCGAAAGTTGCTTGGCCTCGGCGAAGGCGTCCGCGTGCTTGCCCCCGAACGGGTCAAAAAAAGCCTTTGCGCGGCGGCGGAAAGAATTGCCGCCGCCTGCCGCCGCGAGGCGCGGGAAAATTCTTAATCCCGAAAAAAGCGACCGAAAACCATACGGCCGCCGCGAGGCCTGGAAAAACCGTTAGTTACAAAAAAGAGGCCGAAAAGCAATCGGCAACAAATTCAATCCCCTTCCTCCGCCGAAAAAATATTTTTTCGGCGGCGGGAGTTTTTTCACGGGAAATCCGCCGACGATAATACTTTCCCCGCGAACTGCATACGATATAGATACCGAAAAAAAATATCCGCCCGCAACTGCGGGCGACAGGAGGGCGGCATATGAAAAAAATCGTATTCACGGGCGGCGGCAGCGCGGGACACGTTATGCCCAATGTTGCGCTCATGGAGGAGCTGCAGGAGAGTTGCGACCTTTGCTATTTCGGATCGGACGGCATTGAAAAAGATATCGTTTCCGCACTGAAAATACCCTATGCACAGATCTCCTGTCCTAAATTCATCCGCGGTTTTTCCCTGAAAAACTTCTCCATTCCCTTCACTTTGCGACGTTCCATCCGCAATGCCAAAGAACAGCTTTCCGCCGTGCGGCCCGACCTCGTCTTTTCCAAGGGCGGCTATGTCTCCCTGCCCGTCGTCATCGCCGCCCATCAATTAAAAATTCCCTGTCTGACCCACGAGAGCGATCTGTCTTTGGGGCTTGCCAACCGACTGATGGCGGGCAAATGCGCCTTTGTCCTGACCTCCTTCCCCGAAACGGCGGAGAGCGTCATCAACGGGCGATATACGGGGTCTCCGCTCCGCCGCTCGATTTTCGAAAAAAACAAGGACATGGCACGCGCCAAGTACGGCTTTGAACGGCAAACCAAGCCCGTTCTTCTGATCCTCGGCGGCGGCTCGGGCAGTGCGGCCGTCAATGCCGCCGTCCGCGAAAATCTTTTCTCTCTGTGCAAGAAATATTACATCCTGCACCTGTGCGGCAAAGGCAATGCGGTGCAGAGCACCGCGGCGGGATACGTGCAACGGGAATTTGAAGAGGACATGGGTGCCGCCTATGCCTGCGCCGATGCGGTGATCGCCCGCGCCGGATCGAATACCGTATTTGAGACGCTCGCACTCAAAAAACCGACTTTATTCATCCCTTTACAGAACGCGCGTACGCGCGGAGATCAGGTGAAGAACGCCCGCTATTTTGAAGAACGCGGGCTCTGCCGCGTTCTGCCCGAACGCAACCTTTCCAATCTGGAAGCCGCCGTCGACGGGCTCATGCAGGACGCCGCTTTGAAAAAGAACCTTGCAACCTGCGACATCGAAAGCGGGAATCCTGCCATCGTCGAGTGCATACGCGAACTGCTGTAAATATATACATTCTTTCACTTGTACACATATTCATTTGTATACATTTACAACTTTTTATTCCTTCGCGTCCTCTCCCGCCGTTTCCTCACAACTTTCGTTCCGCGTTTGCCGGGCATTTCTGCCCGCCGTTTTACCCATTGTTTTTACCCTCCGCCCGAACGATGAAAGAACAAATCCCCTTGCGTACGCCCGCCGTTTTCGGCGGGCGTACGCTTTTTTCTTGCCCCACGCGCTTTTCCGCCTGTCCATGCCCCGCTTTCTCTACGAGCGGCGACCGTTTTTATTTTCCCGCCCCGGCGTTTCTCTTCCCCGCATGAAAAAATTTTTTCAGATTTTTTCAAAAAATTCTTGACATAACCGTATTTACTGTTTATACTGTATATAAACAGTTGTTGAGGAGGACGGGATGGATATATTCATCGACAACCGAAGCGATTCGCCGATATACGATCAGATCTATACGCAGATCAAAAACCTGATCATAGGGGGAAAACTTACGGAAGGAGAAGCGTTGCCGAGCATACGGAATCTTTCCAAAGACCTGCGCATCAGCGTCATCACGACCAAGCGGGCGTATGACGAGCTTGAACGGGAGGGATTCATCTACACGGTGGCGGCGAAGGGATGTTTCGTTGCGCCGCGCAACCTGGAGCTGTTGCGGGAAGAGAACTTGCGGCGCATCGAAGAACACATGCGCGAAATCGCAAAAACGGCAACGATTTGCGGCCTGACGCGGCAAGAACTGGCCGATATGTATACGCTTGTCGAGGAGGAGCAACAATGACGACAAATGCAATTGAAATTAAAAATCTGACCAAAAGACGGGGTAATTTTTCCGTTAAAAATCTGTCTTTCACCCTGCCGAAGGGCTGTATCATGGGATTAATCGGCGAAAACGGTGCAGGCAAAACCACCCTCCTGAAACTCATCCTCGGCGCGCTTCATAAGGACGGAGGCAGTATTTGCGTTTTGGGACAGGACAATTCCGCGCCGAATTTTAATCAGACCAAAGAACGCATCGGCGTCGTGCCCGACGAGATCGGGTTCCCGTACAGCATGAATGCAAAAATCGTGGGAAAGGTCATGCGGCATTCCTATAAGAACTGGGACGACGCTCTGTATGCAAACTATCTCAAAGAAATGTCCTTGCCCGTCGATCAGCCCTTCAAAGATTATTCGCGGGGCATGAAAATGAAACTGGGCATCGCCGTGGCGCTGTCCCATCATCCCGATCTTCTCATCCTGGACGAGGCCACAAACGGCCTGGATCCCGTCGCACGCGACGAGGCGATCGGCATGTTTGCGGAATTCACGCGGGACGAAAACCATGCCGTTCTGATCTCGTCGCACATCGTCGGCGATCTGGAAAAGATCTGCGACTATGTCGCTTTCCTGCACAAAGGAAAATTGCTTTTATGCGAAGAAAAGGATGTCCTGCTGGAAACTTACGGCCTTGTGCACTGCTCCGCCGAAAGCATCGCCGCACTGCCGCCGACGGCCGTCATCGGCAAACGGGAATCCCCTTACGGCGCGGAAGTACTGGTCAGAAAAGACCTGTTGCCCGGCGGCATGCCCGTGAGATCGACCTCTTTGGAGGAAATATTTATTTTTATGTCCAAACGGGACGGAAAGAAGGAGGAACTTTGTGTATGAAGGGGC
The DNA here is from genome assembly GCA_944376455.1 of uncultured Clostridia bacterium. Lineage (GTDB taxonomy): Bacteria > Bacillota > Clostridia > Christensenellales > Borkfalkiaceae > RGIG4074. The sequence continues at coordinate 6,909 of CALWCO010000010.1, read as the reverse complement.
TGTTGATCAAAGATATCTATCTGGCAATCCGCCATTGCGGCATTTTGTTCGTGGTCGCGCTGGTCTTTCTCGCCGTTTCGATGACAGGCGGAAACAATTCTTTCTTTGCCGTCTTCCCCTCTGTCTTTGCCGGCATCGTGCCGCTCACCGTCATGGGATATGACGAACAAAGCCGATGGAACGAATATGCGGACGGTCTGCCCTATTCCCGTGCGCAGACGGTTTCCGTTAAATATATTTTAGGCCTGATCGGCTGCATTCTCTTCAGCCTGTTGGCCGTGCTCGCCCTGGCCGCACGCGGCGCAATCACAGGCGGAACAGCGGACGCCTTGGAAATTTTCGTCTACGGAGCAGTATGCCTTTCCGTCGGAGTACTCTTCCCTACGCTGACGTTGCCCTTCTTCTTCCGCTTCGGCGTGAACAAGGGACGCGTTGCCTATTACGTCGTCATCGGATTGGTCGCGGCCGGCGCCGCCGCGGTCAGCGGGACGGTCTACTATGCGCCCGAAGGGGCAACGCCTCCCGACATACCCGCATATGCCGCCTGTATCCTGCTCGGCGTTGCCGCCGCGCTCTTTGCGCTGTCCTGGTTGCTCTCCGTGCATTTCTACCGCAAAAGGGAATTATGATTTTGTTCCCCAAAGAAAGGGCCCGCGCCGCCGTTTGCAAACGGCGGCGCGGGCTTTTTCTTTGTTTCCCTTATTTTTCACGCACCCATGCTCTTGTTTTTAACCAATTTCAAATTTCCCTGAAAAATGAAAAACAATACCTTTTTCCTGAAAAACTTTGAATTTTACGGGCATGCGCACTTTTATTCAAACACATTTTTTTGCAAAAAATCGAGATAGTACCTGTAATCGGCATACAATTCTTCCGACAATGCGGACGGATCTTCCTTTTCCAAATACACATATTCCACGTGATCGTGCATATTCAAGCACTCATAATACCCGTCCGCATCCTTTTCTTCGCATCTTCTCTCTTTGACGTATTCCGTTTGAAAAATCTCAATGCAAGGACTTTCCTCCTCTTGCCCCGCCATATCAGACGATATAATGCCGTATACTCTGTCGCCGCATTGTTCCGGATCTACATGCGCCACCTCGTCGAGGACATATTTTGCCGCTCGCGCGGCAGGAAAACTGACCAGATCGCCCCGCCGCAGGAAAGGCGGCAAGCGCACAAGGATCTCCTCCGCACAGGGGCGTTGACAATCCATACAGTTTGTACACGATTTTCCCCATTCATTGCGGATTTTCGAGCTGTACATTTGCATTATGCGCCCTTTTGCGTCAACAATGCAATCCCCCAAACGCATATCCTTGTCGAGATCGGACGTCTTTCGCGGCGCACACAGACGTATTTTTTCGATCGTGGCGGGCAATGACGGCCAAAAAGAATACTCCTTGCTCCGATCGCGCAAATGAAAAAGTCTGACAACATTCAACGCCGCTTCCAGCGTGGGCGAGCAGTATTCTTCATCGTACATTTGCACCCTGAAAACGTTATCCGAACTCGCGGCGGAAAAATCCGCGAACACACGCTCTTGATAACGTTTATATTGCTTTGCCCATTCTCTGACAGCGGGATCTTTCGCATGAACCAGCAGAAAATCAAGATTCTGCATTTTTTGTTCATATGTCTTGGAATAGTTTGCCGTCAAAATCAAACAATCGCGTTCCGAAAAGAAATATTTTTGTTCCCTTACGGCCTTTCGCAGACTTCCCGAAAGATTCAATCCTTTGAAAATTTTTTCCTGATCGCATTTTTTCATAACAATATGATAACATTTTTCCCTAAAAAAGTCAATATGCCGTTTTGAACCGATCCCCCTTTCTTGATCGTTTTTCTAACTGCCGCCGTTTACGGCGGTGCCGAAAATGTCTGTCTGAAAGTATACATCCGGCACTTTTCCGACCAGAATGCTTTCACACAACAGCACCTGCGACTGCGTGGAAACGACGCTCGTACCCGAGGGCAAGACGACGGAAACGGCAGCGCGGACGGTGAGATAGACGGCGTGACGGGTCTGATTGATCCCCGCGGTGCTGAATTCGGAAGAAAAACTGCATTCCACCGTGGAAACAGGGATAATTTTCATGTTGATCTCCGGGCCGAAGCCTGACCATGCCTCGATCCCCGTGAAGGCGCCGAAGGGAATGCCCACGCCGCCTTCGCTGCGTTCTTCCAGCTTTTCCTGTGCCAGGCGCACGGTCGTGCGCGCGATACGGTTGATTTCCAAGGAATCGGAAGTGATCGCGACGATATCGCCCGAATCGTCCCGCTTCACATGCACCAACTCGTTGTATTTCATTCCCTCCGTCAAAGTCTGCAAAACGGCGTCGTTGACCGCGGAAGCCGTGAACGAACGCATCGCGGCTTCCGCCGCCGACTTTACCACGGTGTTGGCGTTGGCCTGCAGAAAAAGAAGCAATGCCACCAACAAACCGCCCACCGCTACGGCGATCAGACGCCTGATTTTTCGGAAACGGGAGTTTTGATAATCATATTCCACGATTACAGTATATGCCCCGCTCTTCCCGAACATGAAAAAAGACGGCAAATCCGCCGTCTTAAAAAATATGTGCCGTCCTGTTTTAAACAGGACATTCCGCGTGCTGTTTTGTCAATTGTACTTTGTCCGTGCGCGGAACAGGATGGCCACCAGGAAGGAAAAGATGACGGCGGCGGTAACGCCCGCGCTCGCCGCACGCAACGGCCCCGTTACCGCGGCAAACAGCCCTTCCTTCGCACCCTCGATGCCGCCTTTGGCAAGCAGATAGCCGAATCCCGAAATGGGTACGGTCGCACCCGCGCCAGCAAAGTCCACGAGGTATTGATATACCCCCAACGCCTGAAGTGCAACGCCCGCGAGCATGAAACAGACCAGAATTTTGCCCGCCGTCAGATCGGTGAAATTGATGATGACCTGCGCCACCGTGCAGATCAGTCCGCCGACGACGAACGCCTTGAAAAACATGAATATGATTTCAAAATATTCCGCAAACATCTTCCTTTTTACCTCTCTTTCTCCACACGTTCCTTGCGGGCATGGGCGACACCTTTGATACGCTCGATCGAAACGGCGTGTGCGATGCAGGGGATGGATTCCCCCTGTCCCGACGACACCGTGGACAACAGCGCGCCCGTCGCCACCAGTAAAATTTTATTGAGTTTACCCGATTGCAATTCATGATAGAGATAGGAATTGAACACCACGGCGCTACAACCCGCGCCGCTGCCGCCTTGGAATTCGTCCTCGATGACTTTATAGATGATCTCCCCGCAATCGATGTGATTGGAGGAAATATCCACGCCCTTTTCCCACGTCAGATCTTTCACGATGCGGCTGCCCAACGCCCCGAGGTCGCCCGTGACGATGAGGTCGTAATATCCCGGCTCCAATTTGCGCTCCTGCAAATGCCGCAGAATGGTCGAACAGGCGGCGGGCGCCATGGCGGCGCCCATATTGTTGACGTCCGTCACCCCGAAGTCCACGACTTTTCCGAAGGTCGCCGATGTAATGCAGACGTCGCTCCCGCGGTCGGCGATCACGGCGCCGCCCGCGCCCGTTACCGTCCACTGCGATTGCGGCGGACGGGTCGTGCCCTGTTCGAGCGGAAAGCGGTATTGCCGCTCCGCCGAAGAAAAATGACTGCCCGTGGCAGCGACGATGCGCTTCATATACCCCGCGTCGATCAGGCAGGCGGCAAGCGCAAAGGCTTCCGCCATGGTCGAGCACGCGCCGTATACCCCCACGAAAGGAAAGTCGAAATCGCGCGCGGCAAAAGACGCCGAAATGATCTGGTTCAAAAGATCCCCCGATACCATCAGGTCGATATTTCCCCGGTCAAAGCCCGACTTTTCAATGGCCTTGGAGATGGCGAAAGAGAGCATTTTGCACTCTGCCTTTTCATAGGTGTCCTCGCCGAACGTATCGTCCTGCAAGGGGCAGTCCACGTATTTCCCCACGATCCCCTGCGACTCCTTGGGTCCCGCAATGGTTCCCGTCGAAAGAATACAGGGTTTATTTTTGAATGTCACCGTATGCAGTCCCATGTCTTACACCGCCCCGAAAAGTCCTAAAATATAATAAACGATGCCCGTCAACGCGCCCGCAAGCACACCGTATACGATGATCGGACCGGCAACGGTGAACATCTTTGCCGCCAGGCCGTAAACCAGCCCTTCGGTCTTAAACTCCATGGCGGGCGACGCCACCGAATTGGCAAAGCCCGTGATGGGCACGATCGATCCCGCGCCCGCGTTCCGCCCGATGCGGTCATATACGCCCAATCCCGTTAAGAATGTACCCAAAAAGATGAGCAAAATGGATACCGTACCCGCCAGCTCGTCCCCCGAAAGACCGAACAGCATTTCCAGCATATAGCGGAAAAACTGCCCGATGCAGCAGACGAAACCGCCGACCATGAAGGCGCGGTAACAGTTCTTGGTGTGCTTGGTGGGCGGGTCAAAGGAATTGACATAATTCAGATAATTGCGGTTATAATTCTCCCGATGCTTGCCCGTCATGCACGCGCTCCTCCTTTCTGCCCGAAAAACAGCTTTCCCTCTCGTCCCGCGTCTTGGGCGAATCATAGATTTTCACTCTCTTCATACACCCATAATTTGGAGTATTTATCCGTTTTTTATACCTGTCGGAAACAAGTGTCCCGAAAAAAGCGTTATATACGGGCATGGTAGCGTTGAAATAAAAAAACGGGCACGCAAAAAAGGACAGGATCGCAACGATCCCGTCCTTTACAGATAAGGTCTTTTGTTGTTCTCTCCCTTGCATTCGCAAAAGGCTCATTCCACGGAGAAGAAGAGCTCCTCATAGGTCGGCATGGGCCAGTAATCCTTGGCCGTATCCCGTTCCAGTCCGTCCGCCGCGGCACGCAGTTTTTCCATGACGGGAATGATGCGATAGGCACAGAATTTCGCACCCTCCTCTGCAAGTGTCAGTTTTTCGACTTCGCAGATGGTCGCATCCAGTTCGGTGAACGCGGCAAACATTTGCGCGTTTCCCGCCGACAGGCGGGCAATGAGCTCCTTATCCCCCGACACGTCCGCGCCGTAAGCCGCCTTGCCGTCGGCAATGCCGCACAGTTCGGCGATGTAGGCATTGACCGCGGGATAGATCTGTTTCTTCGCCATGTCCACCATGGTTTTGGCTTCAATGGTGATGATCTTCTTATAATTCTCCTGCGCTATCTCCATGCGGGAAAGCACTTCACGGTTGGTGAATACGCCGTGGCGCTGGAAAATTTTAATGTTTTTTTCGAGTTTATAATAGGGCAGTGCTTCGGCGGTGTTGCGCAGGTTGAGAAGGCCTCTCTTGCCCGCTTCTTCCTCCCATTCACGCGAATACCCGTTGCCGTTGAAGATGATCCGCTGATGTTCTTTGAGGTTCTTCGCCACCAAAGCCTGCAACGCTTCGTTGAAGTTTTCCGCTTTTTCCAGTTGATCGGCAAACTGTTCGAGCGCGTCCGCAACGATGGTATTGATGACGATGTTGGGTCCCGCCACGGAGAAACTCGACCCGGGCATGCGGAATTCGAATTTATTGCCCGTGAAGGCAAAGGGCGATGTGCGGTTGCGGTCCGTCGAGTCCTTCGGAAATTCCGGCAGGACGTCTACCCCCAGCCGCATCTTCCCTTTCTTCCCGTTCTCCGCTTTCTCCCCGTGCACGATGCTCTCCACGATCCCTTCCAGCTCTTCGCCCAAAAAGATCGAGATGATCGCCGGCGGCGCTTCGTTCGCGCCCAACCGATGGTCGTTCCCCGCGCTCGCCACCGACAGGCGCAACAGATCCTGATATTCGTCCACCGCTTTGATCACCGACGTCAGAAACAGCATGAACTGCGCGTTGTCCGCCGGCGTTTTCCCCGGATCCAACAGGTTCACACCCGTGTTCGTGCTCATCGACCAGTTGTTGTGTTTCCCGCTTCCGTTGATCCCTTCAAACGGTTTCTCGTGCAACAGACACACCATGCCGTGTCTCTGCGCCACTTTCTTCATCATCTCCATCGTCAGCTGGTTGTGATCGGTCGCCACATTCGTCGTCGAGAAGATCGGCGCCAATTCATGCTGTGCGGGCGCCACTTCGTTGTGTTTGGTCTTCGCCAGAATACCCAGCTTCCATAGCTCCGTATCCAGATCTTTCATGAACGCCGACACGCGCGTCTTGATCGAGCCGAAATAGTGGTCTTCCAGCTCCTGCCCCTTCGGCGGCATCGCACCGAACAGCGTACGACCCGTCATCTTCAGGTCCTCGCGCTCTTTGTATACTTTCTCGTCTATCAGGAAATATTCCTGTTCCGGTCCCACCGTCGACGTTACTCTCTTCACGTCTTCGTTCCCGAACAGTTTCAGAATCCGCAATGCCTGTTTGTTCAATGCGTCCATACTCCGCAAAAGCGGCGTCTTTTTATCCAGCACTTCCCCCGTATACGAGCAGAATGCCGTCGGAATGTACAGTGTCCCGTCACGCACAAACGCATAGGACGTCGGGTCCCAGGCCGTGTATCCACGCGCCTCGAACGTCGCCCGGATCCCCCCCGACGGGAATGACGATGCGTCCGGTTCGCCCACCACGAGCTCTTTTCCCGAAAACTCCATCATCACCTTTCCGTCCGTCGTCGGAGAAATGAAACTGTCGTGCTTCTCCGCCGTTACGCCCGTCATCGGCTGGAACCAGTGCGTGTAGTGCGTCGCTCCTTTCTCCACCGCCCAGTCCTTCATCGCGTTCGCCACCACGTTCGCTACCCCGATGTCCAACGCCTCGCCGTTGTCGATCGTTCGCTTCAACGATCTGTACACTTCCTTCGGCAATTTGTTCTTCATCACCGTTTCGCTGAATACGTTCTCTCCGAATATCTCCGGTACTCCCATTGCTTTCGCTCTCCT
>CALWCO010000009.1 GCA_944376455.1 uncultured Clostridia bacterium | reverse complement strand
ATGAGTCCGGTACAATACCGAACTCATCACCAAACAATTTAATTAAATTTTTGTCCAATCTTTGGGGTTCGCTTCATATCGGATTCGTTTTTTATTTGAAAAAATTTCTGTCTTGACAAAATAGACAATATATAGTATTTTATATATAACGATACTTTCTTTTGTTTGAACCGGCGCAAATAAAAATTTTAAGGAGAATTGAAAAATGAGGGGACAAATTAAACGTTTATGGAAAGGGTTGGCGGCAGTGGCGCTGGGGGTCTGTATGGCAACGATGGGCTCATGCAGCTTTGTCATACATAAACCCGCTGGCGGTACGGGGCAGGAGGTGACCGAGTCGGAATGGAAAGCCGCGCTTGATGCGGTTACCACCGTTACCGATGCGGGGATCGAAATGTTCGGACAGACCAATTATAAGATGGAAGTAAGGGAAAGCGGCCTGTCTGTCAATTTGTCATATTCCGTGGTTTCGGCAGGTCAGAATTCTCGTGTTTCGGCGGAAGGAACGATATTTTGGGACGGGGAAACGTATCTGCACGTCAACGACGATCAGACCATAACTTCCTATGTGTATGGCGAAGAAACGGAGAGCTGGCAGACACAGACAGTTGTCTTTGAGGATTCGATATATTGGATGTTTTTTTTGAGCAATTTTCCTTTGGAAGAGGGCATAGATGTTATATTGCTCTCTGAAATACTGTCTTATGACAGCTTTACTTTCAATGCGGAGACGGGCGTCTATGAGGGCTTGATCGATGAGACGATAAAGAGGACGATTCCCTCTCTCTCAAGCAATATGGAAGAGGAGGAAATGGAAGTTACCTATCATTTTTCGGGCGAAGCGTCGATCGCTTTTTCCGAGGGGAAGATCATTTCGATGGAATATTCCATTGATTGTACATTTGACGGTACAGATTCTATATTGGATTATGAATCCATATTTGCCTCTGTTGAATTTACGGCGGGCGGGCAGACGGTTGGTTTGCCGGATACAAATTCAACCCCCGGCGGCAGTACGGAGGACGGGGAGAATGAAGACGAAAAAGACCCCGTTCCCGCCGATGCCGTCGTAACCGAGACTGAATGGGGGGATATGCTACACACCGAAAATTTTGACAATTTTTCCGCGACTTTGCGGATCACGCAAGGGGCTTTGAGCACCGGCGCGAGCGAAGAAGAAACGCCCGCGGAAAGGAATGCGGCAAACAGAGCAACAAACGACAATCAGATGGAAGTGTCTTTTGACATTGACGGCGACAATATATTGATGCGTATAAAAACCATTTCGGGACAGACGGAGTACACGCAGGATGCGTATATTAAAGTAACGGGCGAGCCGGATGCGAGCGGAAAAGCCGATTGTCTGGTATATCTTAACGGTGCATGGCAACAGCAAAAATTCCTTCAAACGCCGGATTGGACGCGATTACGTCCGCATGGAGGTACGATCAATTCGAATACGATGAAGCAGAAGCGTGTTACGTCAACACCGTGGAGCTTCCTTTGAACTTTTCGGTTTTTTCCGCCGATGATAATGGTGACGGTGATTTGCTTTTGGAGGCGGGAGATCTCAAGATATCCTTTGAAAAGGGAGAGCGAGTCTCTGTATCGTTTGAGGGTATTGATGAGAACGGAAGCCGATTTGCAGGTACGCTGATCATAGAGGCATACGGCAAAACCGAGGTATCCATGCCCGCGTAAAATAAATTTTCTCTGTAGGTGCGGGTGCGCCCGTAGGTTTTTTGTACGCATCGGACGCGTTGCCGTCCGACGAAAAGGCAAAAAAGTCATAAAGATCCGTACCATGCCCGCAAAGAAGGGAAAAGAGACAAGGGCGCTGTAAAGTTTTTCGGTAAAATATCTTTTCGCCTCTTGACAGAGAACGTTTTTTACACTATAATGAATATAACTAAAAGGTACACAGTGACTTTATTTTTAAGGAGAGAAAGAAAAAATGTTTTGCAAGAATTGCGGAAACGAAATGGATCCCAATGCTGCCTTTTGCGTGCATTGCGGTGCCATGAAGGGCGTGGGGACGAGGTTTTGTGCCAATTGCGGGACCGAAAATCTGATGGGTGGTTCGGTCTGCACGAAATGCGGCTATTTTATCGCGCCGCCTCCCGGCGTGGCAGGCGAACAGAAATCCAAACTTGCGGCGGGACTGTTGGGCATTTTTCTCGGCACGCTGGGCATACATAATTTCTATCTGGGATATAATGGGAAGGCGTTGGCACAGCTTCTGATCACATTATGCACGTGCGGTATTGGTGGCACTGTAACATATATTTGGTGGCTGATCGAAGGCGTCCTGATTTTGACGGGCAGCATTGCGACAGACGCCAACGGCGTGCCGCTCAAAGACTGATAACAGGCGTGCAATTATGTTCCGAAAGACTAAAAATTCCCGTGAGAGCGGGAATTTTTCCGTTCAACGCCGCCGCGCCGCGCTCGGATTTGCCTTGCGCGGCGCGGCGTTATCGGTTCTGCTTGTCCTCGCGCTGGTCGCTTATGCGTTCGGTTGGGAGTGCCCCTTTCTGTCTTTGACGGGCATTCCGTGCCCCGGGTGCGGGCTGACCCGCGCATGGCTCGCGGTCTTGCGATTGGACTTTGCAGAGGCATTCCGACTGAACTTCATGTTTCCCGCCGTCCCCGTCCTTGCGCTGTTTGTGCTCTTTGACGGAAAGTTGTTCCCCAAAAAAGGTCTGAATATTTTCCTGCTTTGCCTGATTGCACTCGGGTTTGCCGTTAAATTTATCCTGGGCGTCTTCGGCATCTGTTGAAAAATTTTTCTTGTCGAAAAATTTTTCGGCAAAAATGCGGAGAATTTGCAAAAAGTATGGTATAATATAGGCATGATTACTTTCGATACGATACGGGACAACGAAGACATCAAAACCTACATCCGTCATGCGGACGCTTCCTTGCAGGCGCTCGGCTACACCGAACACGGCTTTGCGCACGTCACGTCGGTGGCGGAAACGGCAGCCGATATCCTGCAGACGATGGGCTACCCCGCCCGTGAGGTCGAGCTCGTGAAGATCGCGGGGTATATGCACGACATCGGCAACCTCGTCAACCGCGTGGGACATTCGCAGAGCGGCGCGACGATGACCATGCGTATTCTCGACAAGCTCGGTATGCCTGCCGACGAAATTGCTTCGGTGGTTACCGCGATCGGCAATCACGACGAGGGCACTGGCGAGCCCGTGAGCGAGCTTGCCGCCGCGCTCATTCTGGCGGATAAGTCGGACGTGCGCCGCAGCCGCGTGCGCGCGGTTCTCCGCCCCGAGGATTTCGACATTCACGATCGCGTCAACTATTCCGTAACGGCCTCCCGCCTGCAGATCAACGACGAGCGCACCGCCGTGCGGCTTTCCCTCACCGTCGACACGCATTACAGTGCGATCATGGAGTATTTCCAGATTTTCATGGAGCGGATGACCCTTTGCCGCCATGCGGCAAAACAGCTTGGGCTCAAATTCGAACTTTTCATCAACGGCCAGCAACTCGCATAAGGCAATATACTGTATAATAAGACATATCCAGGAAAAAGCGGATAAACAAACAAAAAGCGGGCGATCGGCCGCCGCGGCCAATGCCAAAAACTGCAATATATTTCGTATAAATTTTCTTGCTTTGGACATACTTTGAATATGCGTAAACAAGAAAAAATGCAATTTGCGGAGGAAGAAGATTTTTTGGATGACGGCATCGTCAGCGCGACCGAAATGACGGGATTGATTGCGGCCTATCCCGCGGATGAGGAAGAGGCGGACAATTACAGGGACATCCTCCGATACAGGTCGGACGGAAAGAAGGGACGGACGTGAAGCCGTCCTTTTTTTCATGAACGGCCGAAAGGCGGGCGGACAGGGGAGGCGGAAGGACAGAAATATTTTTCCCTTTTCGGGAAAACTGTTGCGCCGCCGCGGCGATTGTGATACAATAAAATAGATGAGAAAAAAAGCGTTTTTGTCCGCAAAAGGCGCGAACGTCCTTCGGGTAAAGCCTTTCGGGCATATGCGCCGTCCGTTCGCCCCACGAACGGACGGAAGTGATTTTTACGGAGGAAGAGGTTTATGCGAAAGAGCGACAGAGAGATCAAGGACTTTTCGTCCGTCGTGCGCCTGTTGGCGTCCTGTGACACCATTCGGCTCGGATTGAACGGGCGGGACTATCCCTATGTTGTCCCGCTCTCCTTTGGACTGGACGTGCAGGACGGGAAGATCGTGCTCTATTTCCACGGCGCGGGAGAAGGACACAAGCACGACCTGATTGCGGCAGACAACCGCGTTTGCGTGGAGGCCGACGTCTTGCGCGGCTATCGCGGGACGGAGCATTCCGTCACGGCCGATTATAAGAGCGTCATCGGGTTCGGGACGGTCGAACGGGTCGAGTCGTTTGAAGAGCGCGTGAAAGGGTTACAATTATTATTGGATCATTGCGGTACGCCCGGTTATTCTGCCGAAGCGTGCGCCGCCGCGCCGCGGACGGTCGTCTATAAGATCGTCCTGACGCACGTGACGGGCAAACAGCGTTTCGCCGATTGAACGGCGGAAAACGTGCTGTCGCGGGGCATTGAAAAAAATTTTTCCGAGAGGGTTACATACCGATGAAAAAATATGCCGCCGTCGTGTTCGATCTGGACGGAACGATTTTGAATACGCTAAAGGACCTGCAGGCCGCCGTCAATCACACCATGTCGGCAATGCACTGTCCGCCGCGCACGGCGGAAGAGGTGCGGGCGTTTGCGGGCAACGGCATCGGCAAGCTGGTGGAACGCAGTCTGCCGCCCGAACGGCGGGACGAAGAGACGTGCGCCAAGGCACTCTCCGTTTTTTGCGAGTATTATGCGGCGCACGCCGCGGACAGGACGGTGCCCTATCCGGGCGTGCGCGAGATGCTCAACCGGATGCGCGCGGGCGGATTGCGCCTTGCGGTTGTGTCCAATAAGGCGGAATTTGCGGTAAGAGCGCTGTGCGACGGATTTTTTCCGTCGCTGTTCGGCGCGGTCGTCGGCGCAAGAGAGGGGGTACCCAAGAAGCCCGATCCCGCGGGCGTGCTGTCGGCTCTGACGGCATTGTCGGTCGCTCCGTCGGAGGCGTTGTACGTCGGCGACAGCGACGTCGATGCGGATACGGCGCGAAACGCGGGCATGGATTGCGTGCTCGTTGCCTGGGGGTTTCGCGACAGGCCGCTGTTGGAACAGATGCGGCCCCGCCTGTTGGCAGAGACCGCGGCGGCGGTGGCGGACTTTGCGCTGGGCGGCCTTGAAGAAAAATGAGGAGGCAAAGAGATGAAACCTTATTCTCACAAAGTGCAATATTATGAAACGGACGGTATGGGCGTGACCCATCATTCCAACTACATACGCTGGTTTGAAGAGGCGCGCGTGGACTTTCTCGAACAGGCGGGATTCGGCTATGATCGTATGGAGGCACTCGGCGTCTATTCTCCCGTACTCGGGGTGCGCGCCGAATATAAAAAGATGACCCGCTTTGCCGAAACGCTGACCGTCGAGGCAAAACTCGTGCGCTTTACGGGCATTAAGTTTACCCTTGCCTATACGGTCAAAAACGATAAGGGCGAGCTTTGCTGTGCGGGCGAGACCGATCATTGTTTTCTCGACGCCGAAGGTCGGCCGTTGCGGCTCAAAGACCGTTTTCCGGAAATTTACGGCATGATGCAAAACTTTTTGGAAGGAGGCCGTTGACGCAGGCATGGTTATGTCCAAATTGGAACTCATGCGTTTGTTCGATTCGTACGACGGCGAGGCGAACGAAGGGGATTTTTCTCCCGAGGAACTGGAAGAAATGCTCTCCGCATTCGCCGATGGCGACGAGCCCGTCAGCGCGGAGGAGTTCAAGCGCAGGTATTTTGAATATTACGACGACGTCAAGGATAAGTCGTTGAAGAAACAGGATTGGTGAACAGTGCCGCCCCGCAAAATGCGGGGCGGCGGGCATGGAACGAAATGCGGCGCGTAGAAACGTGTCGCGGCGACAGACGTCGGCAGAGCGGGAACAGAGATAAGATAAAAAACGAAGATAACGCCGCGGGCATGCCCGCGGCGAAAGGAAAAACGGGAGAAAGGCATGAAGGGCGCGTCCGTTCGAGGAAAATACGAATATCTGATCTTTGACGCCGATCATACGCTGATAGACTTCAACCGCGACGAAGAGGCGGCTTTTCGCCGCACGTTTGAGGCGTTTGGCGCGGCCTGCACGCCCGAGGATCTCCGCCGCGCGCGGTTCTTGTCCGATACCGTCTGGGACGAAGAAGGGCTCAACGACGTGCATTCTCCCGAGGTGCGGCGCACCTATCATGAAAAATACGTCGGGCATCTGCCGCGGTTGTTTGCCCGCATTCAGGAGTTTTTTCCCGTCGCCGCGCCGCCCGAGGCGCTCGCCGAACGGTTTTTGTCCGAACTGAACGCGCCTTCCGCCGTGCTCGGCGCGGCGCTTTCCGTCTTTTCCCGTCTGTCGGGGCGGTATAAGACGTGCATCGCCACCAACGGCCTCACGGTCATGCAGACGGCGCGATTGCAGGCCTTTTTGCCCTATGTGCACGCGCTCTTCATTTCCCAGGAAGTGGGCGCCGTCAAGCCCGATCGGTCCTTTTTTGCGGGCATGCTTTCCCGCTTGGGCGCGTCCGCCGCGGACTGTCTGTTCATCGGCGATTCCTTGGATTCCGACGTTGCGGGCTGTGCCACCGTGGGCATGGATTGCCTGTGGTTCAATCCCGCGCATCGCGCTCTCCCCGACGGCTATGCGCCCGTCGGACAGATCGACCGCATTGAGGGAGTGGAGACCTTTTTGACGGGCGGTTGACGGAGCGTCGGTTTTGCGTCGGAGTTAGGTTGCGGCTTTGCCCGAGCGAAAGGCGCGGCGGGAATAACGGATGGCCCGTCGGGGCAAAATAGACTTCGGGATGAAATAAAGAATGATTTTTTGCAAGCAGGAGGATAAAAAATGAAGATATATGAAAGCATTACCGAGCTGATGGGGAATACGCCGCTCTTGCGCGCACACGGTTATGAGCGCGCGAAGGGTGCGAAAGCGCATATTTTGGCAAAACTTGAATATTTCAACCCGACGGGGAGCGTCAAAGACCGTGTTGCGGCGGCGATGATCGAGGATGCCGAAAAAACGGGGAAACTGCAGCCGGGCGGCGCCGTCATTGAGCCGACGAGCGGCAATACGGGCATCGGCATAGCGGCTGTGGCCGCGGCGCGCGGCTATCGTGCCGTCATTGTGATGCCCGATTCCATGAGCATCGAACGGCGCAATCTGATCAAGGCATACGGCGCGGAGGTTGTGCTCACGCCGGGCGCAAAAGGGATGGCAGGCGCCATCGAGCGCGCGGAAGAACTGCGCAAAGAGCTGGGCAACGCCATCGTCGCGGGGCAGTTTTCCAATCCCGCCAATCCCGCCGCGCACTATGCCTCCACGGGACCCGAAATCGAAAGGGATACGGACGGAAAGACGGATATTTTTGTCGCGGGCATCGGGACGGGCGGTACCGTTACGGGCGTGGGAAAATACCTCAAGGAGAGACATCCCGCCGTCAAGGTGGTGGGCGTGGAGCCGAAATCGTCGCCCGTACTGACCGAGGGAAGGTCGGGGGCGCATCAGATCCAGGGCATCGGCGCGGGGTTCGTGCCCGAAACGCTCGACGTCTCCGTCTGCGACGAAATCATGGCGGTGGAAAACGAACGCGCGTTTGAAGAAGCCAAGGCATTCGCCCGCACCGAGGGTATTCTTGTCGGCATCTCGGCGGGTGCGGCGCTCTATGCGGCGGCCTGCCTGGCGCAAAAAGAAGAGAATGCGGGCAAAAACATCGTCGTTCTTCTGCCCGATACGGGGGCGCGCTATTTGTCCGTTCCCGCGTTCACGGACTGACTTGAGCGGGGCATGCCCCATAAAAAGTAGTTTTTCAAAAAAATTGTCCCGTCCGTTGCCGAGGCAACGGACGGGACGATGCAAAATTGTTTTTTTCGGGCATGGATATGCTGTAATTACATGACGACGATATTTTTCTCTTTGAAAGCCTGTTTGATTTCGTCGGGGAACATATCGTCCGTGATGAGAACGTCCAGATCCTCGATGCGGGCAAAGGTATAGGGCTTTACCTTTCCGATCTTGGAGCTGTCGAGCATCATGTAGAGTGCGTCAGCTTTTTCTCGTACCATCCGCAATAGATCGGCTTCGATCTGCGAGCTACAGGAAAATCCGTGCTCGGGGGTGAAGGCCGAAGCGGAAATCATGGCGATACGGAAATTGCTGTTTTCCAGATATACCTTTGCGGCGGGCGCGGCCGTCGAAAGATTTTCTTTCAGGAGTTGTCCGCCGAGCAGAATGATGCGCACATTCTTTTTCTGTGCCAATTCCATGGCAACGGCGATGCCGTTGGTGAATACGTTGCAGGACACGTCGTCCATCTCTTTGGCGAGATACATGGCAGTCGTTCCGCCGTCGAGGAATATGCAGGATCCCGGCTCGATGAGCGCGGCCGCTTTGCGCGCGATGGTGCGTTTCTGATCGGTATTGATGACCGTTTTCTTTGTATACTCTTCGCCGGAAACCTTTTTGACCTCATTGACCGACATTGCGCCGCCCCGTACGCGGATGAGGCGGTTTTCCTGTTCCAGTTTCAAAAGATCGCGGCGCAGGGTCATTTCCGAAACGTCGGGAAATGCCTCGCACAGCTGTGCAAGCGAAAGTTTTCCCCGTTTGTCCAAAAGTTCTGCAACGGCTTCCATTCTTTCTTTTTTCATTTCCGTATCCTTCTCCTTGTCTTTATTTTGCTCAATGTCTGTTGTTTTTGATAATATTTAGTTATATTTTAACATATTTTTCAAAAAAAATCAACCGGTTAAAGGGATAAGTTGAAATATTTTTGGTGTCGGGCAGGTGAAAAAAGCGAGGGAAAACGCTTGCAAAAAGCGTGAAAAGCTGTTATAATACAGACAAAAGCAAATCATGCCGAGCAGAAGAAGAGTAATCGGATTGAAATTCGCCAAAGAGAGGTGCGTCGCAGGCTGAAAGCGCGCCGCGAAGCGAGCCGACGAAAGTGCGTTTCTGCGTCTGAGGTCGAGGGTAATGCCTCGCGGGCGACAACCGCCGTTATACGGTTGAGAGCGAAAAAAGCTGGTTATTTTTTTCGGAAATAAAGTGGAACCGTGCCGCCGTGCGCCTTTATATCATAAGATATAAGGGCGCTTTCTTTTATTCTACGGGCGTTCGTCCGCCGTTTGCCGCCCGCTTGGCGGCGGTCAGGAAAGAGTATAACGGATGTCGGGCGGCGTTCCGACGAGAGGGGAGGGATAAGCAAATGTTTTTCAAGAGATTGCGAGCGGATATAGCCGCGGCGAAGGCCAATGACCCCGCCGCGCGGAGTAAGTTTGAAATTTGGCTGACCTATTCGGGTGTGCACGCGCTGTCAGCGCACCGCGTCGCCAACTTTTTCTACCGCATACACCTAAAACTCATTGCGCGGATCATCAGCCAGTGGTCCAAGTTCTGCACGGGCATCGAAATTCATCCCGCCGCCAAGATTGCCCCGGGTGTATTCATCGACCACGGCGAAGGGGTGGTCATCGGGGAAACGGCAGAGGTTGCCGAAGGGTGCGTGCTCTATCAGGGCGTCACGCTCGGCGGCACAGGCAAGGAATCGGGCAAACGTCATCCCACGCTGGAGCGCAACGTTATGGTATCGGCGGGTGCCAAGGTGCTCGGCTCGATCACCCTGCACGAGGGCGCGAAGGTCGGCGCGGGCGCCGTCGTGTTGAAGGACGTTCCCGCGTTTGCCACCGTCGTGGGCGTGCCTGCGCGCATCGTCCGCATCAACGGCAGCAAGGACAACGTCGATCTCTTTCAGGAGAAAGGGGATCCTTATCTTGCGGAGATTTGCTCGTTGCGTGCACGCATCATAGAGCTGGAAACCGCTCTCGCGGAGTGCTCCGGGCGGTTCAGTCCCCGTCCGCACACCGAACTGGGGAAACGTTTGGAGGCCGAATACCGCGACGTGCAGGCGGAAGAAGAGAAGAAAAAGGAGAATGACCATGAAGATCTATAACACCATGAGCGGCCGCAAGGAAGAATTTATCCCGCTCGAAGAAGGCAAAGTCAAAATGTATGCCTGCGGCATCACCGTATCGGGCGAGGCGCACATCGGACACGGCTATCAGGCACTCATTTACGATATTATGCGTTCTTACCTTGAAAAGAAAGGCTATCGGGTGACCTATGCCCGAAACTATACCGACGTGGACGACAAGATCATCGCCAAGGCGCACGAGACGGGCGTGTCCGCGGACGAATACGCCAAAGCCATGATCAAGAAAATCGATGCTACCATGTCCGAGTTTAACGTGGGCGACCCGACGCTCTGGCTCAAAGCGACAGAGAACATGGACAACATCATTTCTTTTGTTTCCGAGCTCATTGAAAAGGGACATGCCTATGCCACCCCCAAAGGGGATGTCTATTTTGACGTGTCCTCCTTCAGGGATTACGGGAAGCTGTCCCACCGCTCCTTTGAGGACGCGCTCGACGGCGTGCGCATCGATAACGACGAAGAGAAACGCAACCCGCACGACTTTGCGCTCTGGAAGAGTGCGAAACCGGGCGAAATCTGCTGGGATTCCCCTTGGGGAAAGGGGCGGCCGGGCTGGCACATCGAGTGTTCGGCGATGAATCGTGCGGCGTTCGGCGATCAGATCGACATCCACGGCGGCGGCAGGGATCTCATCTTCCCGCACCACGAAAACGAAATCGCGCAGACCGAGGCGCTGACAGGCAAGACTTTCGTCAGGTATTGGACGCATAACGGGCTCATCAAGGTCAACGGTCAGAAGATGAGCAAATCCCTCGGCAACAGCTTGCTGTTGGACGATCTGATGAAGAAATATACCGACGAAGCCATCAAATTCGGCCTTTTGCAGACCAACTACCGCGGCGACATCAACATTACCGACGACCTGTTCCCCGAAGCGGAAAAACATCTGCACGAATTCTATTCCGTTTTTGCAAGATCGGAAGAAAAATTCCCGGGCATGGGCGGCACGAATGAGGTCATCGACAAGCGATTCGACGAGTGCATGGACGATGACTTCAATTTTGCACTGGCCATTTCTGATCTGTACGGTTACTTCAAAGAGATCAACCGCAAAATTGCGTCGGGCGACGCAAGCGCGGCGGCGGACTGTGCGCAGATTCGCAAGACCTATTCCCTTCTGGGCTTTTTCCGCAAGAGCACGGCGGACTATATGTCGGCATACGCCGCCCGCAACGCCGAAGAGATTCCCGCGGCGGTCAAGGCACTCGCCGAGGAACGTTTTGCGGCGCGCAAAAACCGCGACTGGGCAAAATCGGACGCACTCCGTTCCGAATTGGCGGCGGCGGGGTATGCCGTCAAGGACTCCAAAGACGGTTATGAGCTTACAAAGATAAAGTGACGGGTTGTTCCGGCGGTAAAGTGGTTGACAAACGTTTTGCGGGACACTATAATATGTAGACGTAACGCTTTTGCGGGCAAGCCTTCGGGCTGACCCGACGCGGGATTTTCAAGGGACGGTGTCCCTTGAACGGGGTACCAAGGGGCGGCGCCCCTTGGGGAATAAGTACTTTTAACGCGGGAACGCCGGTCACTAAAACATGTCGAATGAACGCTGTTGCGGTGCAATCCCAAGTTAGTCCCGACGCGGGATTTTCAAGGGACGGTGTCCCTTGAACGGGGCATCAAGGGGCGGCGCCCCTCGGGGAATAAGTACTCTTAATGCGGGAACGCCGTTCCCGCACCCTCGGCAAAGGAACGCAGTCCCTTTGCGATCGCGAGTTGTTCTGCGCGTACGGCGCGCCCGATACGGGATTTTCAAGGGACAGTGTCCCTTGAACGGGGATACAAGGGGCGGCGCCCCTTGGGTAAAGGGTACTTTTTTGCGGGAACGCCGTTCCCGCGCCCTTGGCAAAGGAACACAGTCCCTTTGCAATCCCGGATTGTTTCACGCGGGGCGCCGCGGAAAAATGATAAAAAAATCTATTTTCGGAATGGAAGATAAAAAAATTATGATTACATCCAAAGAACTCAGAAAAAAATGGATTGAATTCTATGAGAGCAAAGGGCACGTCAACATCGGCGCGGTGTCGCTCATCGGCGACGGCTCCACGGGCGTCATGTTCAACGTGGCGGGTATGCAACCGCTCATGCCCTACCTTCTGGGCAGAAAACACCCTGCGGGCACCCGCCTTTGCAACGTGCAGGGCTGTGTGCGCACCGTCGACATCGATTCGGTCGGCGACGCGTCGCATTTCACTTTTTTTGAAATGATGGGCAACTGGTCGCTCGGCGATTATTTCAAGAAGGAAAAGACTGCCTGGTCTTTCGAACTGCTCACGAAAGGGTTCGGGCTGGATAAGGACAAGATCTGTTCGACTGTTTTCGAGGGCGAGGACGGCGTGCCGCGCGACGACGAGACGGCGGAATATCTCAAAGGGCTCGGCATCAAACCCGAACACATCTTCTATTTGCCCAAATCGGATAATTGGTGGGAGCTGGAAGGCACAGTCGGTACCCCTTGCGGGCCCGACAACGAATGGTTCTATCCTCGCCATGATACGCCCTGCGGACCGAATTGCGGCCCTGCCTGCGGGTGCGGGCGGTATGTCGAGATCGGCAACGATGTATACATGCAGTACCGTAAACTCGAAAAGGGATATGAACTTCTGGATCATAAGAATGTGGATACCGGCTTCGGGCTGGACAGAATGTTGCTCTTTTTGAACAATCTGACGGACGGGTATAAAACCGACCTGTTCCTCGGCGCGATTGAATATCTCGAAAAGGTATCGGGGAAAGATTACGACGGGGACGAGGAAGCCCGCCGCGCCATGCGCATCATCGCCGATCATACCCGCACGGGGGTCATGCTCATCGGTGACGTCAACGGCATTCTGCCGTCCAATACGGGAGCGGGATACATTTTGCGCCGTCTTCTGCGCCGCGCCATCCGTTATTGTCGTACGCTCGGCATCGACAGCCGCGAAATGCTCGGCGTTGCCAAAGTATTCATCGACGAAGTGTATGACGAGGCATATCCCCTGCTCGTGGAAAAGAAGGGGTATATTCTCGAAGAGATGCAAAAGGAGATCGACCGTTTCGAAGCTACGCTCGAAAAGGGGATGAAGGAGTTCGACAAGTGTATTTCTTCCATCGAGCGCAAGAACGAATTCATGGCGAAATCCGATCCCGCTTATGTCAAAGAAACCGTCATCGGCGGCAAGCAGGCGTTCCGCCTGTACGATACGTACGGATTCCCCGTCGAACTGACCCGCGAAATGGCGGCGGAACGGGGCTACTCGGTGGATATGGACGGCTTTGCCGCCGCATTCAAGGAACATCAGGCGATTTCCAAAGCCAATGTCACCGAGGCGAAAGGCGGATTGGAAAGTCATTCGGATGCCGCCATTCATTATCATACCGCTACGCACCTGCTCAACGCCGCGCTGAAAACACTGCTTGACAAGGACATCAATCAGAAGGGCTCGAACATCAACGACGAGCGCATGCGCTTCGATTTTAATTTCCCTCGCGCGCTCACGGCGGAGGAATTGAAGGCCGTCGAGGATCTAGTCAACGAAAAGATCGCGGAAAACATCCCCGTGGAATTCAAGGAAATGTCTTTGGAAGAGGCGCGCGAACAGAATTTCGTGGGCGTATTTTCGGCAAAGTACGGCGAACAGGTCAAGACCTATTCCATCGGCACGTTTTCCAAGGAAATCTGTGGCGGACCGCACGCCGCGGCCACGGGGGAACTGGGGCATTTCCGCATCGTCAAAGAACAGTCCTGCGGTGCGGGCATCCGCCGCATCAAGGCCGTTCTGGAAAAATAAAGAATTCTTCGTCGGACGGGGGCATGCCTGCGTTCAAAGGAGAAAGGCAAGAGGCTGCTTTTCTGTTCGGGAAAATATGACAAATCTCTTTCAAAGATAAGAATTAAGAAAAAATTCGAAAAATTATGGCGCCCGCCGCAAATTTTGCGGCGGGCGCGTTTTTTGGCGTTGCATGGTTAGTTTCGTGCAAAGGGTGAAGAAAAAGAATTTCATGCAAATTGCGCATAACGAAGCCGTGAAACAAGGTTTATGACAAAGAAGGTCTGTGCAAACGACAAGCTTTTTTTCGGCGAAACAGCGGTTTCGTCCGTCGGAAAGATATGCCAAAGGGAAAACAGTCGAAAAACGGCAGAATCGCCGCAAAGGGATGGTCCAGCATGGAAAAATTGCCAAGCGTTAACAGTTTTTGCGGGATCGTCCTCGGATGTTTGCTCCGATATGGTTCGGATCCGGCCCGGATAAGGCGAAAAGGGGAGGACATATGGAAGGCCGTTCGGGAAACAGCAATGGCGTCGAGCGTATCGGGGACGGAAGGGTGCCGTATGCCGCGGACGAAAAGCCGCTTCAAACGCGCCTTCCGCAACAGATTAAAGCATTTCCGATGCGTCGCGCGGCGTGTTGTTCAGAGCCGCTCGGTGTATTGATCAGATGTGTACCACGCGACGGGATTCGATGTAATACTTCCAGCGTTGGGCGGAAATCTCCTCTATCTTGCAGTAATCGGATGCCGTGTGCAGGATGAGGTTTTCTCCCAGATACACCGCCACATGTCCCACGCGCTCGATGCCCGTGTTATTATAGCGGGAAGAGTTGGTGAAGAACATCAGATCCCCCCGCCGCAACTCGCTTTTGGGGACGTGGACGCCCTGCACAATCTGCGTGCGGGTCGTCAGATCGAGGAGCGCGCCGCTGCCTTGGTAATATATGTATTGGGTCAGCGACGAACAATCGAATTTCTGCAGGGAAAATCCGCTGAGTTTTTTGCCCTTCCCGTCGTGGTAACGGGTCGCGCCGTACACATAGGGCGTGCCGATGATCTTGGTGCCTTCTTCGATGACCCGTTCGATGGTCTCCGAGGCAGCGCCCATTTCGTGCAGTTCGCTGTATTGACTTGCCGCGGAAACGTAAGCGACGTTTTGACGGTAATAGGTCTTATAAAATCCGTTCTCTTTGCCGAGAAAGATCATGCTCATGCCTTTGTCCACCTGGCCGAGGGACGCGGAAGCCGTGGAGGCTTTCGACCGCACGTTCAGTCCGTCGGTCAGGATGCGTATGTACTGTGCTTTTGTCTGTGTCGGTTCCGTCTCGTCGGTGTTGTCGTTTTCTCCTTCCGTTCCGTCCGTCTGTTCCTCGTCGGGCAGGGGGGATTGGATTCCCTGGTCGGGGACGGAAGAGCCTCCGCTTGTGTCGTTTGCCGTGCCGCAGGCCGCCGCGGCGGTCAGAAAGAGCGTCAGGCAGACGATGGCCGTGATCAGTTTTGTGATTCGTTTCATGATTTTTTCTCCTTGTCTTTTTTTCTTGTCCGTATTATCGCATAACAGGGAAAAAAGCGCAATGCAAAAAATTTTCCGCAAAAGCCAGCTTCTGCCGCTTTCCCGCCCGAATTGCCGTTTTTTGTCGGCGTTGGGGGCATTTTCCGACAATAAGAGCCCAAAACAACGCCGCAAAGCACAACGGTTGTGGACGGGAGAGGCGCGAAACAGCATTGGAACAGGCGCGGAACAGGGGCGGTGCGTTGCGGGTCGCGTGGGAAATGGGTGCGTAAAGGCCTTATGAAAAAAGCGCGGGCGGGTCGTGAAACGGTTGCGGCGGTAATTTTTGGAAGGAAAGTTGGATGGGGAAGAATGCCGCGGACAGGATGCCGCCCGGCGGCGCGTGGGGCGGAAAAATGGCGCGTGGACGGAGAAGGAATAACGCACGGCGGCGAAAAACTTCGGGGGCGCGCCGACCGAAAACAAGTCAACGCCAAAAAGGGGCGGGAAAAGGGAATGTATAGGGCGTGCCCGACGACAGGGACGAAAAACGCCCGCCTCTCACAAGAGGCGGGCAAAAAAATTCTATCCTTACGAAAAGACGAGAATATTCTTTTTTACGGACATGGGTGCGTCGTTTTCCTGTATGCGGTCATTCTTTGTTCCCGCGGGTGACCTGTTGCAGACGGAACCCTTTGAAGATGAACGAGCCCGTGCCCTCATAGGTGAAATAGAGTGCGCGTTTGCCGTTCTCCACGTGCATGGGCGCATAGAAGTCGGTCAGTTCTTTGCAGGGCGTGAGGCGGATCTTGGCGAGCGCTTTTCCCGTGGGAGTTTCGGAAACGATGAGTTTCCCGTGCGGGTTGCCCTGAATGGTCACCATGATCTGATTGGCGCCGTCGAACTCAAAGTATTTGAACCCCGCCGTGCACCCGTGGCGGAAGTTGGCTATGTACTGTGCGGGGGTGTGGTTCCTGTCCTTGCCCGATTGCGTGAAGTAAGGGTGACGCAATTTCAGGAATTTGAAGACGCCGTACCGCCGCGCGCCGCGGCGGGAATAGAGGTGGCAGGCGATGCGCGCCTTATAGGCGCCGATGCCGCGAAGCGGCCGTCCGTTCAGCCCGCAGGAGGTGAGCTCCGCCTGCAAAAATTTCCCGCCCGAATAGCGTATTTCCTCCGCGCAGGCCTGGCGGGAAAATTGGTTGCGGTTGGTCTGGCGATGATAAAATACGTAATATTTATACCGTATCTTAATGAGACTGCCGTGGGTATTGCCCAGATAGTTGAGCGGCTTTGTGTTGCCGTTGAGTCCGATGTCGCCGATGGAGACGAGAGTACCGCCGTAGCGAAATCCCTCGGTGGGTTTGTTGCTGACGGCATAGCACAGCTCGTGCCCCTGGATGGACGAATAGATGAAGTAATATCTCCCGTTGAATTTGCGCATGGAGGGCGCTTCGAAGAACTCGTGTCCCTCGAATCCCGTACCTGAACTGTTTTTGACGGTGGCGCAGATGTATTTGATCTCGCCGTCGACGGTGAGCATATCGGGCCGCAGTTTCATGACCATGGCGCCCTTTTCGGCGGGGGCATGCCCTTGTAAAAGGAATTTCGGATATTTATCGGGCGCGAAACCCGTGTAGAGATAGGCCTGCCCGTCGTCGTCGATGAAAACGGCGGGGTCGAATTGCATGGGTTCGCCCTTGGCACCGAGTAATTTCCCGTCCGGGTATTGCACATATCCTAAAAAGCGGTACTGCCCGGCGGGTCGGTCGCAGACGGCGACGCCGATGCGGGAGGTATAGCCGAGGGTGTAATAGAGGTAGAACTTCCCGTCCTTTCCGCGTGCGACGTCGGGGGCGTAGAGAGTATTGACGAGTGCGAAAGGGGCGGCTTTGGGATCCTGACGGCGGCGGTAGATGACGCCTTCATAGTCCCATGCGGACAAATCGTCCACGCTGGCCGACCAGCAGACGTAGTCGCCGCGGCAGAAAGAAATGCCGTTGAATTTATCGTGCGAGCCGTAGAGGTAAACGCGGTCGCCGAAAACGTGCGGTTCCCCGTCGGGGATATATTCGTAACTGGGAAGAAACGGATTGACCGCCTGCCGTGTTCTCATTGCGACCTCCTTTTTGTACGTTTCGTCGTAATATCCGCGCGGTGTTATTCGTCGGGTATCATGCGCTTTCAGTATAGCATAATTTTTCAAAAAAAGCAAGACGAAAAATTACATATAGGGCGGGAATTCCGCCGACAAGTTTTTTCTCTTTTACCAAAGATATTCTCTTTTTGTCGGTATAGCGTCTTTTTTTGCTCGTTACGGCATGGGCACGGGCGGCTTTTCTTGTTCGGGAATATCGTCCGCGGTCTCTTTGTAATTATCGGATTTTTCGGGCATGGTAGCGGTCTTTTCCGCGATGTTTTCTGTCTTCTCCGTTCCGTTCGTTTTGTCGGCGTTGTCCGTTTTTTCGGTCTTTTCGTCCCGTATCGCCGCCGTGTTTTCCGCGGCGTCGCTTGCAGGTTGGTCCGCGGGCAGGTCGGGCGTCAGTCCGTTGTTCTTTTCGGGCCGGACGTCGGGAGCGTGGCGGTCTCGGATGAGCTTGGTCAGACGGTAGGATCGGACGATACACTCTTTGACGAGCGAGTCTTTGAGGTGTCCGTCGACTTCAAGCGGCAGCCAGCCGTTGACCAGTTTGCTCTGGTATTTCATGATGCACTCGTCGTCGGCCTCGTCGGTGCGCACCGTGATGCGCAAGGTGTCGAAGTCATTGGAGATCTGCACGAAGGGATATTCTCCCACGTAAAATTTGATTTCGGTGCCGTTGTCGAAGGTGCGCATCTGGAAGTCGTCCGTTTCTTTCAATGAGGCGCAGAAGGCGACGCTTTCGTCAAAGCCGAGGTGCTCTTTGGAGAGGTTGAGAAGATGGAACAGCGCGAACACGGCGTTGAGGAAGATGCCGACCATAAGGCCGAGGCTCATGCCCTTGAATTCGGTGCCCGCGATGACGATCGACATTTTGGACAGACCTGCGATCAGTACGGCGGCGGTGAGGAACAGATTGGTGATCTTGGAATAATCGACCTTTGCGTCAACGAGCATCTTGATGCCGGGCGCGGCGATGATGCCCATCAGCGCAAGGCTGAGCCCGCCGAGAACGGGGTCGGGGATGGATTGAATGAGCTGTAAGAGGTTGCCGTTGAAAGAGAGCAGAATGACGATGAGCGCGGCGATATAGAACTGGTTGGGCCGTTCGTCGTTATTGATGCGCATGACGGCGAGATTTTCGGCATAAAGGGTAAGAGGCACGCCGCCGAACGCCGCCGAGATGACGTTGGAGAGCGCGTTGCCGCTCATGGAGCGGAACAGCGATATGTTTTGGGGCCGTACGGTCGTTATTTTCCCTTTGAAAAATCCCGCCTGTAAGTTTTCGATCATGATCTTTCTGCCGATGTGCTCGCAAAAGAGGATGAGCGTAGGGGGGAAGACCATGATGGCGATATTCGGGGAAAATTTCGGCAACATGAAACGGAAGGCGGGCGGTTGGAATATGGGTGCGGTAAAGACGGGGGTAAGATCCCAGATTCCGACGCCGATCGCGACGATGCCGGCGATGACGACGCCCAGAAGAATGGAGGATTTTTTGAATATCGGACGGCGTGTGACGGACAGAACGACGACGAGGGCAATGGTCAGAAGCGCCACGCCCGAATTGACGTTCAAGCCCGATTCCAGCCCCGCCTGCGTCGCGGCTTGTCCCGAAAGCTCCAACCCGATGAGGGAAATCGCGGGACCCATGACCGCCGTGGGGATAATTTTGTTGATGATGTGCATGGTCTTTTCGTTCGACGCATTGCCGATCTTACAGATGGCGGAAAGGAGCAACAAAAACCCGCCCGAGCAGATATAGGCCCCCATGACGTACGCCATGACCTCCTCTTGCGAACTTCCGTCGGTCTGGAGCATGGCGGCGATGTAGGAGGATACGCCGATAAAGGCGAAACTTGACCCGAGGTATCCCGGCAATCTTCCTCTCGTGTAGATGAGCTGAAAGAGAGTCGCGATGCCCGTAAGGAACAGGACGGAAGCGACGTCGAAGAGGGCGAAGCCCACGCTCGCGTTGATCATCAGCGGCATTAAAATGGTGGAAGGGAACATGGCGAGCACGTTGTCCAGCGCCGCGGAAAAGGTATTGTTCGACCAGAACTGTTTGAAATTCCGGGAAAACTTTTGCATATTCTCATTCATTGTCTTTTGTATATCCATAATTAACAGTATAACATAAAACAATCCCGTTTGCAATACCTGCAAAGCAGAAATTTTACGGAGAATCGGGCGTATTTATTTGTGATAATCTTCTTTTGTGGAATTCTTTTGCTCGCTATTGACATCGGCGAAAGTATCGATTATAATTTTATTACAATCAAAATAAAAAAGAAGAACGGATTTTTATGGGACTGGTTGCGGCAAAGTGCGCACAGTGCGGCGCAGACATCGAAGTGGACGAATCGCGGGAGAGCGGTTATTGTCCTCATTGCGGTACGAAATATATCACGGAAAAAGTAATACACAATACATACAATACGGTCAACAACACGACCAACAACACGGTGAACATCGGGCAGGCGACGTTCATTTCACAGGGCGAAAACAGTCTGCAATCCTTGCGGGAGAAGTTTGAAGCGTACCTGAAACTGGGCGAAAGCGACAGGCTCGTCGAAACGGCGGAAGAGATGCTCGAAAAGTACCCGCAGGCGGGCGAAAGCCATTTGTGCAAGGCATATACCGAAGCATATGCCGCGGTTAGTTATTATAATCAAGCTCTGGCATTTCTGGAAGCGGAAGGGGGCGATGTTTTTGTCCCGTTGTACATGGTTGAGCATTCGTCAGACCAAGCAAATATGCTGGCGGAACGGGTGGTCGATTCGGTTTTGCGGCAAGATAAGATTGCTTTGGGCGTGTGCGAACGGGTGTTCAATTCCGCCGTGGCTTGCAACATGGACGATGAAATGCAGAGAGATGGTTTCTTTGCCGCCTTGCCCGGATTTTTGTATGACAACGAAGCGTTCGGCGGCAACGTACTTGTCGGCACGGCGTGCGTTTGCGGCAATGCGCGCATGAAAAAGGCGCGGGAAGAGGTTGAAAAAGCCGATCGTTTACAGCCGGGTACGGCCGTCGATTTGCAGCGCGCGGCAGACAAAATCGCAGAGGCGGAAAAACTGTATGCGCAATTGGAAGCGGGGATCCGAAGCGGTGCGATTGCCGCCGTTGTAAATATGCGAAACTCAAACGGCAAGAAAGAAAAGGCGGTACAGCCGCAAAATAAGAGAAAGATTATCGCCTACATCTTTATGGCGATTGCCGCCATCGCTTTCGCTGCGGCGATCATCGGGTTTATGTCTTAAGACGGAAAGACCCCTTTTCCCTCGGGCATGCCCCCGACGAACAGGGAACGAGCGGCATGCCCCCGACGGGAAACGGCGGGGCGCAAAAGGGGGAAAGGGGAGAGAATACAGCCTGACGGAAAGCACAAAAAACAAAGGCTGAAAGGACCGCCGAAGGCGGTATGTTTGACGGCGCGAGAACACGCGCCGACGGAAAGAAACGTATCAAGGGAACGAAAAGTATGAAAAAAACCGACGGGTTTTACCCCGTCGGTTTTTTGTCTTGTCGGTTTTTTCCCGCCCTTACATGGATTCGTGAATGGTACGGGAGATAACGTCATCCTGCTGTTCCTTCGTGAGTTTGTTGAAGTTTACGGCATAGCCGGAAACGCGAATGGTCAGCTGCGGATATTTTTCGGGGTGCTTCTGCGCATCCAGAAGGGTGTCTCTGTTGAATACGTTGACGTTCAGGTGATGGCCTCCGTCTGCAACGTATCCGTCCAGCATCGTTACCAGATTATCTACTTGCGTATTTGCCATAGCAATCATCTCCTTTCAAAATCTTTATCTTTAATGATATTATATCCTAATTAAGGAAATTTGTCAACAGAATAGAAGGAAAAAATTTAATCTTTTTTACCCAAAGACTGCGGCGTGATGGAGAAGGTATTGGAAATACCGTCGCGGGCGAACTCATAGGGGAGTTTGGCGACCGATTCCAAAGACGCGAGCGCGCCGTTGTGATCTCTGCCGTGCATGGGGTTGGCGCCGGGCGCGAGAGGGGTTCCCGCCTTTCTGCCGTCGGGCGTGTTGCCCGTCTTCTTGCCGTAAACGACATTGGAAGTGATGGTCAGAATAGACATGGTGGGAATGCTTTCGCGATAGGTGAAGCGGGCCTTGATCTCGCGCATGAAGGTCTTGACCAGCCATACGGCGATTTCATCGGCTCTGTCGTCGTTGTTGCCGTATTTGGGGAAGTCGCCTTCGATGCGGAAGTCGACGACCACGCCCTCTTCGTCGCGGATCGGGTATACTTTCGCGTACTTGATGGCGGACAAGGAGTCGACCACGCAGGAAAGTCCCGCAACGCCCGTGGCGAAGAATCTTCTCACCTTGGTGTCGTGGAGCGCCATTTCGAGGGCTTCATAGGAATATTTGTCGTGCATGTAGTGAATGAGGTTGAGCGTGTTGACATAGAGCCGCGCCAGCCAGTTCATCATGGTTTCGTATTTTTCGATGACCTCATCGTAATCGAGCGCGTCGTTGGACGTGATGGCTTCGAATTTGGGGGAAACCTGCAGGTGTTTGCCGGTTGCCTTGTCGCGCATCAGTTCGTCCTTACCGCCGTTGATCGCGTAGAGGAGGCACTTGGCGAGATTGGCTCTCGCGCCGAAGAACTGCATATCCTTGCCCACGCGCATGCAGCTGACGCAGCAGGCGATGGCATAGTCGTCGCCCATTTCCACGCGCATCAGATCGTCCGATTCATACTGAATGGCGGAAGTACGGATGGAAATATCGGCGCAGTAACGTTTGAATGCGAGGGGGAGCTTTTTGGACCACAACACGGTCAGGTTGGGTTCGGGCGCGGGGCCGAGGTTGTCGAGGGTGTGCAGGACGCGGAAGGAGTTCTTCGTAACCAGCGTTCTGCCGTCGATGCCCATACCGCCGATGGATTCGGTAACCCAGGTGGGGTCGCCGGAGAAGAGCTCGTTGTATTCCTTGATACGCATGAAACGTACCATTCTGAGTTTCATGATGAAGTGATCCATCAGTTCCTGCGCTTCTTCTTCGGTAAGGATGTCCTTCTGCAGGTCGCGTTCGATATAGATGTCGAGGAAGGTGGAATTTCTGCCGATGGACATTGCCGCACCGTTCTGATCCTTGACCGCGCCGAGATAGCCGAAATAGAGGAACTGAATGGCTTCCTGTGCCGTCTTGGCGGGTTTGGAAATATCGATGCCGTAGCTCATCGCCATTTCTTTGAGCTGTTTGAGCGCCTTGATCTGATCGGACACTTCTTCGCGGGCACGGATGCGCTCGGGCGTCATGTTGCCGTTGTTCGCGAGCTTATCCGCTTCTTTCTGCTGCACGAGATAATCGATACCGTAGAGCGCGACGCGGCGGTAATCGCCGATGATTCTGCCGCGGCCGTACGTATCGGGCAGACCGGTCAGGATATGGGAAGTACGCGCGCGGCGCATTTCGGGGGTGTATGCGTCATACACGCCGTCGTTGTGAGATTTGCGGTACTTGGAGAAGATTTCCTTTACCTTCGGGGAAATCTGATAACCGTACATATTGAGCGCCTGTTCGGCCATACGGATACCGCCGAAGGGCATCAGCGCGCGCTTTAAGGGCTTATCGGTCTGCAGACCGACGATTTTTTCGAGGTCTTTATCGATGTAACCCGCGGGGTGGGAATTGATCTGAGAGATAATCTCGGTATCGGCGTCCAGCACGCCGCCGTTTTTGCGCTCCTGTTCCAAAAGCGCCAGAACTTCGCTCCAAAGTTTTTTGGTCGCGTCGGTAGGGCCGGCGAGGAAGGAGCCGTCGCCTTCATAGGGGGTGTAGTTCTTTTGGATAAAGTCACGGGTATTGATTTCGCCGTCTTCACTCCATTTGCCGGGTTTGAATCCGTCCCATGCTTCAAAATACATACTTGTTTCTCCTTATTATATGTTAAAAATTTTATTTTTTCAGATTGTTTTTTGCGGTACGCTGTTGCCTTGTGTTCACGGGCATGCCTGCCTGCAATTTTGCCTTTATTATTTTTTTGCGTTGTTGTGTTCTTCCAGTTTGGCGTCGATCCAGAGCTCCAGAATCTCTTCGGGCTGGAATCCGTGGCAACGGGCAAAAATTTCGCCGTTATCCGTCAGGAGCACGGTGGGCACGCGGTCCACCTCCCAGCCGAGCACCAGATCTTTGTTCTCCTCGTTCACTTCGACGTGTACCAATCTCAAATCGTCCCGCGCCGACACCACTTTGTGGAGAACGGGCATGAGGGAAACGCAGCTTGCGCAACCTTCTCCGCTCAGCTCCACGCAACATAAACCTTCGAATTGTTTTTTTCTCTCTTCCGTCATATACTCTTCCTTGTCCTGTCTCTCGTTTGTCCCGTCAGACGTTCCGAAATCCCGCCCGCAGAATCCTGCGCGCGTTTTCCACGCGCTCCGCGCTCGGCGGCTCCACGCCTTTCAAAGGATAATCATAGCCCAATTTTTCATATTTGACGACGCCCATCGTGTGATAGGGCAGGACTTCCACTTTTTCCACCGTCTTCAAAGTGTCGATGAAGGCGCTCAGTCTTTCCAGCCAGTCGTCCCGATCGGTGATTCCCGGCACCAAAACGTGGCGTATCCACATCTTTTTGCCGTTGTCGCTTAAAAACTTCGCAAAGGCAAGAATGTTTTCGTTCCCGTGCCCCGTCAGTTTCTTATGCTCTTCGGCGTCAATGTGCTTGATGTCCAGAAGAACCAGATCGGTCACGTTCAAAAGGGACATAAACTGTTCTTTACGCGCCTCGTCAAAGACCGCGCCGGACGTGTCCAGACAGGTGTTCAGCCCTTCTTTTTTCAGCCGCGTGAACAGCTCGGTAACAAACTCTTTCTGCAACAGGGGCTCTCCGCCGCTCACCGTTACGCCGCCTCCGCCCGAAAAGTAGTTGCGGTATTTCAGCACCCGCTTTGCAACGTCCTCGGCGGAATATTCCGTTCCGCCCGCCTTCCAGGTATCGGGATTGTGGCAGTATTGACAGCGCAGGGGGCATCCCTGCATGAACACGACAAAGCGTATACCGGGCCCGTCCACCGTGCCGAACGATTCGAATGAATGAATGTGCCCCGTCATAATTTTTTGCCTCCGTGTGCATCCGCGGAAAGTTTTTTTAAGATTTCCGCCTTTGCAAGCCGTATTATATCACACCCCCGTTCTTTTGTCAACTTTCTGAGCATTGAAAATCAATCCCAATAAAAATTCTCCGACAGGAAAAAACTGCCGCAGACGGATATTTTTTCCGCGAGACAACGTCCCTTGAAAATCCCGCGTCGGAATAACATGGGATTGCAAAGGGACGTGGTCCCTTTGCCGAGGGTGCGGGAACGGCGTTCCCGCGGAAAAGCACACTTATTTCAAGGGGCGCCGCCCCTTGGTAAACCCCGTTCAAGGAACGATGTCCCTTGAAAATCCCGTTTCGGGATAACATGGGATTGCAAAGGGAGATACTCCCTTTGCCGAGGGTGCGGGAACGGCGTTCCCGCGATAGGGCACTGAATACCAAGGGGCGCCGCCCCTTGGCGAACCCCGTTCAAGGGACAATGCCCCTTGAAAATCCCGTTTCGGGATAATAACTCGGGATTGCAAAGGGAGATACTCCCTTTGCCAAGGGTGCGGGAACGGCGTTCCCGCGGAAAAGCACACTTATTCCAAGGGGCGCCGCCCCTTGGCGAACCCCGTTCAAGGGACAATGCCCCTTAAAAATCCCGTGGCGGGGGAATCAGTATTCCACCGTCGTGATTGCGCCGCCGCCCAGGCAAAGGTCGTCCTTATATAAAACAGCGAATTGTCCTTCGGTGACCGCACGTTGACGTTTTTCAAATTCTATGCGGACATGGGTGGGATCTATAACGCTTACTTCCACTTTCTGTTCGTCCTGGCGGTAACGGAATTTTGCGTTGCATACGAATCGTTTTTCCGCGGGCATGGCAGGGATCCAGTTGAAGCTTTCCGCCGTGCAGGCGGCGGAATACAGCGGGCTTTCGTCCCCGTGCGAAACATATAAAATATTGTGTTCCAAATCCTTTTTCAGCACAAACCAGCGCCCGTCTTCGCCGTGCACGCCGCCGAGGCCCAGCCCGCGCCGCTGACCGATCGTGTAATACATCAGCCCGATGTGTTCGCCCACTTCCTTCCCGCTCATATCCACGATTTTTCCCGGCATGGCGGGCAGGTATTCCTGTAAAAATTTACGAAAATTCCGCTCTCCGATGAAACAGATGCCCGTGGAATCCTTTTTCTTCGCCGTGGCAAGGGCATATTTTTCGGCAATGGCGCGTACTTCGGACTTTTGCAGGTCCTGCAAGGGGAACAGAACGCCGTCGAGTTGTTCTTGCGTGAGCTGATTGAGGAAATAAGTCTGGTCCTTGTTCGCGTCGGCGGCTTTGCGCAGACATATTTTATCCCCGTCGCGGCGGATGCCGCAGTAATGCCCCGTGGCGATGAGATCGCCGCCCAGTTTTTTTGCATATGCCTTGAAGGGGGCGAATTTGATTTCGCGGTTACACAAAACGTCGGGATTGGGCGTGCGACCCGCTTTATATTCCGCAAGGAAATAAGAGAATACCCTGTCCATGTATTCCTTTGCGAAATTGACGGTAAAATAGGGGATATCGAGCAGGGAGGCGACCCGCCTGACGTCGGCATAATCGGTTTCCGCCGTGCACGCGCCGCCCTCTTCCCGTTCCTCCCAGTTGAGCATGAACAGCCCGATGACGTTGTAACCTTGTTGTTTGAGCAGCAGAGCGGCGACTGAGGAATCGACCCCGCCGCTCATACCGACGACAACCGTTTTTTTCTCCATGAAAGCACCTTCTTGCCGATTTTTTCAAAAATATTATAACATAACTTTCAAAAAAGATAAAATATTTTTTGCCAAAATAAAAAAAAGGTGCTATAATATAGGAACGATATGTATCCGTAGCTCAGTTGGATAGAGCAATAGCCTCCGACGCTATGTGTCGATGGTTCGAATCCATTCGGGTACACCAAAACCGCGGGCGGGCGCAGTCTTGCGCCCGCCCGCAGGCGTTTTTGTAAGGGCGTTTTTGTAAGGGTGGCGGTCGAAAGCCTTCGGGCGTGGAGTACACAGCTATCGACATGCCAAATACGCAAGTTATAGGACATGAAGTGGTTATATAGGAACAATACGGATAATACCGCTCGTTTCGCTCTCGGCGAATATTATAACGTGTCCGATAAAACATTGATATGCGTGGGGATAAATCCGAGTACCGCAACACCCGATTGCCTTGATCCGACTTTGCTGAAAGTCAAAGCAATCGCGTCGAAACATAATTATGTGAATTGGGTCATGATCAATTTATATCCCCAACGCGCGACAAACCCGGATGATTTACATACAACTTTCAATGAACGATTACACAGTGATAATATGAACGAGATAGGAAATCTGCTGACGGCTTTTACCGATGCCGATATTCTTTTCGCTTACGGCAATCTGATAAGTAAACGCTCGTATCTCAAAAACTGTTTAACGGATATATTCAACACGATCGACGGCTTGCAGTTTAAGGGAAAACTTTTTTGCATTCGAAGAACAGTGAAAGGAAATCCCGTACACCCGCTTTATCAGAAAACCGATACCGATTTTCTGGAATATGAAAAATGAGACTCACAGCGGCTGTTTTTGATATAAAAAACGTAAGCAAAGGCCGTCGGTTCGATTGGCATGGTTGCCGGGATAAGCGGAGAACACGATTTCTGCGCGCGTTGTTCATTCCTATTTTATTGAAAATGAAAAATGTCCGTATTATTATAATGAACGCAGAATGATATGTGAGAGATAAAATTATGCTGCTGAAGAATTTCAAAATCGATCTGACGCCCCTGATATACGCGATTTTCGCCGTGGTGGGCGGATTTCTGGAAGTGTATACGTTTGTGTTGCACGGCGGGGTGTTCTGCAATGCGCAGACGGGCAACGTGGTCATGCTCGTCCTGCAACTCATCCACGGCGAAGGGGCGGCGGGGCTGCGCTATCTCTATTCCATCCTCGCCTATCTTTTCGGCATTCTTCTGACGGCGATCGTGCCCGACCGCCTGCCGAAAATCAATTGGCCGATGGCGGTCGCCGTCATAGAAATCCTTGCCTTTATTGTGCTTGCCGTGCTGCCCGTCGGCGCGTCCGACTGGTATACATATGCGACGGTGTCTTTCCTGTGCGCGGTGCAGTATAACACATTCACCAAAATGCACGGCAATCCCATGGCGACCACCTTCTGCACCAACAATCTGCGGCAGATGTGCCTGCATTTCGTGCGGGGCGTGCGCAGCAGGGAACGCGCCGAATTTTTCAAGAGCGGGGCGTACAGCTTCATCGTTCTCTGCTTTGCGGCTGGCGCGGCGATCGGCGTGCTCGCCGCGGAGCGGCTGGGCAACTGGTGCATTCTCGTTTGCGCCGTCTGTCTGTTGCCCGTGCTCGCGCTCTTCATCGCCGACATCGCGATCGGCAGAAAACGTCCCCCCGTTGCGGGAGAAAAGGACGAAGAACCGTCTCCGTCGGGGAAAGAGCCGTCGCAGGCGGAAAATACCCTTCCGGGAAAAAACGATCGTTGAATTGTATTTTTATACCGGTTTTTATATCGGTCCGTTGAACAATGAACCGTTCGCGGTCGACAAAAGCAGAAAAAAAGAGCGCGGTCCGCAAAGACCGCGCTCTTTTTTTGGACATTGCCTGTGGCGTTTTTTTATTCGTCTTTGTTGCGCTTTGCCGCGGCGGGCGTGTTCCGCACGAAGAAAAGAGCGGGGTAAAGCATACAAAGGGGCGGATAAAGGGACGAAATTTCGCAGGCTCCTTAAAATTTTTATCCGTATCTTAAAAAAATATTCACAAATCGCACATGAACGGGGGATATAATGGGAATATAATGAAGAGGAAAAATCCCTTGTCCGAAAAAATATCTTGGCGGAACTTGCAAAAAAGCGAGACAGGTGGTATAATTGAGATAAAAACGGAGGCATGAATATGGAACTTACCTATCAAAAAAAGAATGTTTACGAAGTTGCGGACGAAGCGCAAATGGGGCGCATCGAGACGTT
Organism: uncultured Clostridia bacterium; assembly: GCA_944376455.1. Taxonomy (GTDB): domain Bacteria; phylum Bacillota; class Clostridia; order Christensenellales; family Borkfalkiaceae; genus RGIG4074. The sequence goes on along the minus strand of CALWCO010000009.1, from coordinate 13,937 downwards.
TTCGCAGAAATATAAGGATTTTCTGACCTATTCTAAGACCGAACGGGACGCCGTGAAACTTTCCGTCGCCATGGCGGAGCGCGCGGGGTATAAACCCTTCCGTTTCGGCGATGCGCTTTCCGTCGGGGATAAGCGTTATTACAACAACCGCGGGAAAAACCTCTTTCTCTTCACGGTGGGGGCGGACGACATCGAAAAGACGGGTGTTCGTATCCTGGCGGCACACATCGATTCCCCGCGGGTGGACCTCAAACCCGTTCCGCTCTATGAAAAGGCGGGCGGCGCGTTCTTCAAGACACATTATTACGGGGGACTGAAAAAATATCAGTGGACGGCGATCCCGCTGGCGCTGCACGGCGTCGTTACGCTTGCAGACGGAACGGTGAAGGACATCACGGTCGGCGAAGAGGAAACCGATCCCGTTTTTTATATCTCCGATCTCCTGCCGCACTTGGCGCAAAAACAGAACGAGCGCAAACTCGCCGTCGGGATCGAAGGGGAGGAGCTCAACCTCTGGGCGGGCGGCATGCCCGCAAAGAACGGGGAAAAGGGGAAGGGCGATCAGCAGGAAAAAGACGGCGTCAAGAAGGGCGTTTTGCGCATTCTGCAAAAGAAATACGGCATTCGGGAAGAGGATTTTTTAAGCGCCGAGCTCACTGCCGTTCCCGCCTTAAAGCCCCGCGACGTGGGCTTTGACGGCGCATATATCGCGGCGTACGGGCACGACGACAAGGTGTGCGCCTTTCCCGCACTCATGGCGCAACTCGAATACGAGGGAAAAGGTACGACCATGACGGTGCTTGCCGACAAGGAGGAAATCGGCAGCGAGGGCGTAACGGGCATGCAGTGCGCGCTGTTCACCGATCTTTTGGAAGAGATCTGCGCGGCACGGGGCAAGAACGTGCGCGCGGTACGCGCGGCGTCGTCCTGTCTTTCGGCGGACGTCACGTCGGCATACGATCCCACGTTTGCGGACGCCTTTGAAAAGAACAACGCGGCGGTCTGCTCCTGCGGCGTGGCGCTCATGAAATATACGGGCGCGCGGGGAAAGAGCGGCGCTTCGGACGCCAGCGCGGAATTTATGGGCAGGGTTGCGGCAAAACTGAACCAAGCGGGCGTTGTCTGGCAGACGAGCGAACTGGGCAAGGTCGATCTTGGCGGCGGCGGTACGGTGGCCAAATACATTGCGTCCAAAAACATAGACACCTTGGACGTGGGTACGCCCGTCATCTCCATGCACTCGCCGTATGAGCTCATTTCCAAAGGCGATCTGTATCATACCTATCTTGCCTTCCGCGCCTTTTTTCAGTGATCGGTCGGAGGGGGGAATATGCGGGCATGGATAGGGTGAAATGCTTGCCCGTGCGGTGAGCCGAAAAAGTTTTTTCGGCTTGCGGGGGGATGAGAAAACAAACAGAAAGAAAAAAGGCGGGCGGCCGCAATTGCTTTTGCGCGCTCCCGCATATCGAACAAAAAAAAGAGGTAATTCATCATGGAAAAGAAAAAAATAGCCATCGGAGCAATTTCGGCGGCCGTTGCGCTTGCGCTCATTTTGTCCGTCGTCGCCATCGTGGTCTGCGTCGTCGGCAAAGACGGGAAGGACGGCCGCAACGGAGAGGATTTCAACTTGTACGCTGTCTATCAGGAACTCGTTGCCGAAGGGGAATTTTCGGGTACGTATGCAGAGTTCGTCGCGCAATACCTCAGTCCCGATTACACCTTTGAAACGGGCAGCGAGCTGGGCGTTTCCATCAATGCCGCGCTGACGAGCGTCGTCAGCATTGAAATGGAATGCAATTACCGTGTCTCCGGAAACTCCCTGTTCGGCGGGGGAGAATATGCCTTCACGTCCGACGGGAGCGGCGTCATTTATTCGCTCGATAAGGAAAACGGCGACGCGTACATCATCACCAACTGCCATGTGGTCTATCCTTCCTCGCAGATCTCTTATGAGGGCGCGACGTATACGGCTTCGGGGGATCCCACTTACAAAGTCTGGCTGTACGGACAAGAAGGTTTGTATTATGATTGGGTGTCCGTCGGCGGGTTCCAGCAGGAACTGCAAATCTTTCGTTCCGAGGCGTATGCCATCGAGTGTTCTTTGGTCGGATATGTCATGAGCGAGGACATCGCCGTCCTGAAAGTGGAGAACAGCGACATTCTGAAAAACAGTCTGGCGACGGCGGTGACGATCGGGGATTCGGATAAGATCGCCGTCGGCGACGAAGTGTTCCTCATCGGCAACTCGCTGGGCGAAGGCATCGCCGCGTCGAGGGGCATCGTTTCCGTGGAGAGCGAAATCGTCCCCATCAGCAATTCCGAGGGGGATGAAACGCTGCAGATCCGCGCCATCCGCACGGACGCCGCCGCGAGCCCCGGCAATTCGGGCGGCGGTATGTTCGATAAGTCCGGCAGGCTCATCGGCATTCTTTTTGCGGGCAGCAGCGATGAAGATTCTCAGAACATGAACGACGTTCTTCCCGTCAATCGCGTATGCGGAATCGCCGATTCCATTCTTGACGCCGCGGCGGAAAGCGGATCGTCGGTTACTTCCGTACAGAAAGCCGTTTTGGGCGTTACCGTCTATTCGTCTGCCGTCACGCAGGTTTACGACGATGAAACCGACAGGCTGTACACGCATGACGAAGTGACGGTCTCCGAAGTGTCGCGCGGCAGTGCTTCGTCGGGGAAATTGCAGGCGGGAGATGTCCTTGTTTCCGTGACATTGAACGGGAAGACCGTGGACATCGATCATTCCTGGCAGATCGGCGAAATTCTCTGGCAGGTGCGGCTCGGCGACACGCTTTCCCTGCTCGTGGAGCGCGACGGCGGGGAAGTGTCGGTGGAACTGTCCTTTGACAGCGAGAGTTATTTCACTTCCGTCGATTGAGCCGACTGTTTCGGGCGTGACATAAAAAGAGACGACAAAGGGGACCGCGGGAACGCGGCGCAAAAAATCAAAGACGGGGTTGACAAAATCCCGTCTTTTTTGTATAATAAAAGAGTGCCCGCGTTATAGAGCGTTTGCTTTGCGGCACGACGAATTTGCCATACGTATGAGGAGGCTTTTGTGAAAGTTACGATATTGTCCGCCGTCAAGGCGCAGAAAGAGTTTGAAAAAGGTCAGGGATTGAGCGTGCTGATCCGCACGGGGGACAGGTGTTTTCTGTACGGGTTTGGCGGCGACGACGCCGTTTTGCGAAATATGGAGAAATTACAGATCTCCGCCGACGTTGCCGATACGGCCTTTCTCGCATCCGCTTTGCCTTGCGATGCGGGCGGGCTCGTGCCTTTTATGGCCGCCAACCGCCGCGCCGCGCTCTATGTGCGGCTGAATGCGCTGGACGATCGCTGGAAAAAGGGATTGCTTGGTTATAAAAAAATCTCCCCCGACGATCGTCTCCGCAAGGTCCGCCGCGTGGTGCGCTGCAAGAATTATTTTGCCGACAAGGACGAAATCTTTCTCACCTTCTCTCTTTCGGCGGCGGATGCGTCGCCCGTACCCGGTGCGCCGCAACATTTCATCCGCAGCGAGGACGGCACAAAGACGGAAGATGACTTCACGCATGAAATGTACCTGCTTGTACGCGGGGAAAATAAGAGCTGGACGCTCTTTTGCGGACAGGCATATGCCGGGCTCGGTGCGATCGTGCGGCATGCTGCGGGGCTCATCGAGCGCAATTTCGGCGGCACGCTCGCCTGTGTCGTGAGCGGCGTCGCACTCCCCGCACAGCGGGACAAGACTGCGGCGGAGAAGTATGTCGACGACGCCGCGCAGGCAATCGCCGAAGCCGGAGCGACGCTGTATGCGGGAATATCCGAAAAAGAAAAAAACGCCGCAGACCGTTTTTCTTCCGTTCTGGGGGCGCGCTTCTGCACGGTTGCCGCGGGCGACGTGCTCGAATTCTGACGGCGCGTCGGACGCATTTTTTGCGTGGGGCATGCCCGAAAAAAAGAGAAAATATCAACGCCCCGCGGCAAAGCCGCGGGGCGTCTTTCTTTTCGTCTCTTCATCGCACGGAAAGGCGAAAAGAACGGGAATGCGCGGGACGCCCTGGAGCGCCGCGCAAGAGTTGCGCGGCGCAGAAAAAAAAGATCATCGGAGTCGGCGGCAGAAAAAGATTGTCGGAGAGAGCAGAGGGAAAGTTGCCGCGGAATGCGACGAAAGAAAAAAATCCTCTGCTGCGGCGGCAGGGGAAATACCGCCGCGGGAATGGGCGGCGGGGTATGTTTCGGCGGCGAAGGGATATACTGTATATACCATGCCCACGGCAATCACACATCAGCTGTTGGCGGAAGAGGTGTTTGCCGCTTCGGATGCGTTCCTGCGGAAGCGCGTGGCCTCTCTGCCCCTTTATTATTTCGGCGCGCAAGGCCCCGATTTCTGGTTTGCGCACGGCGCGTTTTCCCCGACGGACAATCTGGGACGGCATCTGCATACCCGCCGTCCGCTTCTTTTTTTTCGTATCCTCGCCGCCACGGGGCGGACGGATGCGGACGTGTTTTCCTATGCGGCAGGGTATCTGACGCATTATGCCGCCGATACCGTCTTTCATCCCTATGTGTACGGAATGATGCGAAAGTTGGGGCGGGAGAGCAAATATCTGCATCACGCCATCGAGCACGCTCTGGACGGTACGCTTTTGCGCGCTTTGCGCGGCGTTTCTCTTTTGCGCGCCCGTTTGCCCAAGGCGGGGGATGCGGATGTTCAAAGATTGTGCAAAATATATGAAGTATATGTGCGATATGCGCGCGCGACGGGGCGGGACGTGCCCGCGCGCGCAGATTATTTCCGCGCTTTGCGGCGGTACGACGCTTTGAATGCCGTGCGTACGCCCTTTTATACAAAGGAATACGCCCTTCCCGCCGAAAAACTGTTTACGTTGGCCAAACGCGAAAGTTTGCGGCTTCTGCCCCGCCTTGCGGCGGGCACGCCGCTGAAAGCGTGTGATTTCGGCAGAAATTTTTTAAGCGGCGAAATTGTTTGAGTACCTCCTTTTTCGCCGTTGGGCGCGGCTTTGCCGGACGATTCTTTCTCTTTTTTTGCCGCGCCCTACGCATCCTTCGCGCCTTCCGCGCTCCGCCTTGTTTCGCTTTTTGCGGCGCGGTCGCGTGCCGATTCGCGGCGAGAGGAGCGGCGTCCGTTTTTCAAAGTATAGGGGCGGCCGGCAGGCTTCTCTGCTTCGCCGCGGCGGGTGGGGCTTTGTGAAAACTGCATAAAAAAGCAAAAAAACAGAAAAAAGCCAAAAAAATAAGTTGACAAGCCTCCTTTTATGTGGTAAACTCTATTTACGCACCTAAAAAAGGGGTGTAATTTTTTTGTACGGAGTTTTCGACAATGGCTACAAAGACGACGAGAACCAAGATTACGTTGGAGTGCACGGAGTGCAAGAACCGTAACTACAATTCTTTCAAAAATAAGAAGAACGACCCCGACAGACTGACCATCAACAAGTACTGCCCGTTCTGCAGAAAGCACACCGCGCACAAGGAAACCAAATAAGAAGGCTTTCCTCCGAGGGGGAAGCGCATGAGGAGAGATCATGGCAAAGACAAAGACCGATAAACCCAATATTTTTATTCGTTTCGGCAGAAAGGTCAAAGAGATTTTTTCCGAGCTGAAGAAGGTAAATTGGCCATCCTTCGGTAAAGTCGTCAAGACCACGGGCGTGGTACTCGTTCTGGTGCTCGCCTTTGCGGTGGTGTTCACGGCCATCAATTTCGGCTTGACCCAGCTTTTAAGCTTGCTCACCGGGTTGAGCTGAGGAGTAACGGGCGATTATGGAAAACGTAGCGACCGATAAGCTGGAATGGTACATTCTGTCGACCTATTCGGGCTATGAAATGATGGTCAAGGACAGCCTGGAGAAGCTCGTGGAGAACAATAACCTCGGGGCACAGGTCACCGACGTCAAGATCCCGATGGAAGAAGTGATGGAAGAAAAGAACGGCAAGAAGAAGGTGGTCAGCCGCAAACTTTTGCCGGGCTATGTCTTCATCAAGATGATCTATTCCAACCAGCTTTGGTATATGGTAACCCAAATCCGCGGCGTGACGAGTTTTGTCGGACCGCAGGGTCGTCCCATTCCCATGAAAGCCGACGAGATCCGCAGGATGCGTCTGGAAGAGTTCGTATCGAACGCCGATTTCAAGGTGGGCGACACGGTCAGCATCGACGCGGGCCCGCTCGAAGGCTTTACGGGTAAGATCACCGAAGTCAACGACGCGACGCAGAAGGCGCGCGTCAACATCGAGATGTTCGGCAGAAGCACGGACGTCGAAGTGGAATATATGCAGATGAAGAAGATCGACGTCGTTCTGCCGGCCGAGGAAGATCCGGCGGCGGAAGAGACGGAGCCTTCATCGGCGGAATAACGGCGGGGCCATGGCGGATTTGCCTGCGAGGGGAATCTCGCCCGGACGAGCGGTTGCCGCCCGACTGCACAGAATTCAATGTTTTACGAAAATCGCGCGGCTTGCCCGCGTCGGTCGTGGGAGAGGGGATAAATTTTCTTGTATGTCCCCTTGCTAAAACCACAATTTGGAGGATATTATGGCAAAGAAGATCACCGCTGTAGTTAAATTGCAGCTTCCTGCCGGTAAAGCGACACCGGCTCCCCCCGTGGGCTCGACGCTGGGCCCTTACGGCATCAACCTGCCCGGGTTCACCAAAGAGTTCAACGCCAAGACGGCGAACCAGCCCGGACTCGTCATCCCCGTCGTCGTCACGATTTATCAGGACCGTTCCTTTACGTTCATCCTGAAAACGCCTCCCGCTCCGGTGCTGATCAAGAAAGCGCTCGGACTGGAAACGGCGAGTGCCAAACCCAACTCGCAGAAGGTCGGCAAACTGACCAAGGCGCAGGTGGAAGAGATCGCAAAGACCAAAATGCCCGACCTCAACTGCAGCACGTTGGAAGCTGCCATGAGCATGATCAAGGGCACGGCGCGCAGCATGGGCGTCACGGTGGAAGAATAATAAGGAGCACGTGGGAGAGAAATTCAATTTCTCGCAGGAACCACGAGGAGGTTTTTGAAAATGGGTAAGAAGTATACAGACAGCGTAAAGAGCTATGACCGCAGCAAGCAGTATGAGCTGGCGGAAGCGATCGGCATCGTATTGAACACTGCCAAGGCGAAGTTTGACGAAACGGTCGAACTGCACATCCGTCTGGGCGTAGATCCCCGTCAGGCGGACCAGCAGGTCCGCGGCGTGCTCGTTCTGCCGAACGGCACGGGCAAAGACAAGAAAGTTCTGGTCATCGCCAAGGGCGAGAAGGCGGACGCGGCGCAGGCCGCCGGCGCCGATTACGTCGGCGCGGAAGAGATGATCTCCCGCATCCAGACCGAAAACTGGTTTGATTTCGACGTCATCATCACCACGCCCGACATGATGGGTATGGTCGGCCGCATCGGTAAGATCCTCGGCCCCAAGGGCTTGATGCCTAACCCCAAGAGCGGCACGGTTACCATGGACGTCGCCAAGGCGATCAAGGAAGTCAAGGCCGGTAAAGTCGAGTACAGATTGGACAAGACGGCGATCATTCACTGCCCGATCGGCAAGAAGAGCTTCGGCGTCGAAAAATTGAGCGAAAACTTCAACGCGCTGATGGAAGCGGTCGTCAAGGCCAAGCCCGCGGCTGCCAAGGGTCAGTACATCAAGAGCGTTACCGTGGCCAGCACCATGGGCCCCGGCGTCAAGGTTGTCTACAGAGCCTGACGTCCGAACGGGAACGTTTTTGCGGATAAAAAGTTGAAAATCGACCGAAAAACGGTTGACAGAAAGAGCCGAAACTTATATAATAACAAAGAAAGCGAACGAATACCTTTAGACAGCAAGTACCTTTTGGTTCAATGGCACAGCCGCTTGCCGAGGGAGAGAGTTCTTTTGAAATGCGATTTCAAACGATCCCCGCGCCCTCGGTGCGGGGATTTTCCGTTTTTTTCAAGCGTGCCTTCCGCCTGCGGCGATGTAAGCCGGCGGGGAAAGCGGCGCGAACCGTCTATCGGCATTCGCTGATGCAAACGTCGGGCGCAAGCCCTGAGGAGGTAACAATGTCAGCAAATTTAGAGGCAAAAAAACAGGTCGTCGAAGAGATCAAAGCGAAGATCCAGGCCAGCAAAGCGGTCGTTCTCGCGAACTATAACCGCCTGACCGTTCTGGAAATCACCGCACTGCGCAATAAATTCCGCGAAGCCAACTGCGAATACAAAGTGTACAAGAACACGTTGGTGCGCAAGGCTTTCAATGAATTGGGCGTGGTTGATTTCGACAAAGATCTCAACGGCACAACCGCCACCGTTTTCTGCTCGGAAGAGACCGCCGGTCTGAAGATCATTTCCGACGCGCTCAAAGCAGATAAGACGATGGAGGAAAAGCTGGTCGTCAAGAGCGCATATGTGGACAACGCATATGTGGATAAAGCCGGTGCCGCCGCGCTTGCCGCAATCCCTTCCAAGGAAGTGTTGCTCGCGAGAATGGTCGGATCCCTGCAATCGTCCATTTCCAAACTTGTCTATGTTTTGGACGCCATTGCGAAGAAACAGGAAGCATAATCAAAAAATTTATCTTATCAAAGAATTATGGAGGATTAAAAAATCATGGATATTCAGAAATTTATCGAAGAAGTCAAGGGTATGACCGTTCTCGAGCTCAATGAGTTCGTTAAAGCTTTGGAAGCGGAATTCGGCGTCAGCGCCGCTGCTCCCGTTGCCGTTGCAGGCGCCGCTGCCGGTGCCGCCGCTCCCGCGGAAGAAGAGAAGACCGAGTTCAATCTGGTCCTCAAGGATTTCGGCGCCAACAAGATCGGTGTCATCAAAGTTGTCCGCGAGCTGACCGGTCTGGGCCTCGCCGACGCGAAGAAGATGGTCGAATCCCTGGGCACCATCAAAGAGAACATGCCCAAGGCCGACGCCGAAGCTGCCGTCGCCAAGCTCAAGGAAGCGGGCGCCGTTGCCGAAATGCAGTAATCGGTTTCATACTTTCTATGTTTTTTCAAGCCTCTGCGGATTGCGTTTTTCGCTGTCCGCGGAGGCTTTTTTCGTGCCGTTGATTTTTGCTTTCGTTTTTGTTCTTCGCGTTTTCATGCCTTCATGCAACCGTTCGTCCCTTTCGTCCAAAACGCCGCAGGATGCGGGCATGCCCGTATCCTGCGGCGGGTATGTGTTGGCATTCCCGTAATGCGGATCGCGTTTTGCGTACGAAACAACGCGGGCATGGTCTCTTGAAACGCATATTTGGAGGGTCGCCGCGGGCATGTTTTTCGGAAATGTGTGCCCAAAGGCGGAAAGTTCGCGGGCATGGTCGGGATGTAGGTATGATCGGGGAAAGACGCGCCCCCTCGGAACGGGGCGAGATGTACCGATTTGTCTTTCACCCTTGCGATTTGTCGTCTTTCCGATTTTTCGTCTGTCTTTTCGACCATCTCCGCCCGTGCACGCCCGTGCCCGACCGACAAAGACGGTCGGGCACGGGCGGGCTTCGTCTTTTTTTCAGGGGACGGAATTTCTTTTTTTCTTATTCCTTTTGTCTGCTCCCGCCGATCGATCAAAAGCCCTTTCGGGCGGGACAGGCACATTTTTGCGGAAGTCTGCATATTCAAGAAACAAGGCTCCCGCGGCGCGGGGGGGGGGCGGGATATAGCTTTTCTCTTTCGGAGGATAAAGTTAAAAAATTTGACGTTTTTTTCGGAATATTACGAAAAGTTTACCTTTTTTACGGTATAATTGCGAATAGAAGAACAGAGGAGTGCATTTCGGGCATACAATACGGACGTGCGGCAGGACCGTCCGTTTTTGCCTGTCGGCCGCGGGAGTATGTTCGCGGCGGAAGCGGGCGCGGACGGCAGAGGAAATATTTTCCCGGTACGAAAAAAGGAAAAAAGCTGCCGAAACTTGACAAAAGAGGCTGTTTCCTGTATAATAAAACGCAGAGTGAGAGGAAAAATGCAAAAGACGTTAGAACAAGGGTTGCAGACTGACGAAAAGCAATCGCAGGCAACAAAAGAAGAAGAGATGGCGGTTGTCGGCATAGAAGGCGCGGCAGTCGATTCATCCGCCGCGGCGGCCGATTTTTCGGCATTGTCACGGGAAGAAGCCCCGTCCCGCCCGATGTTTTTCGGCGTGGAAGCGGCCTATCTCTTTTTTCTGGGCATCGTCACTTCCATGGCCGGATGGATCGCGGAGAACCTCGTGCGGCTGGTAAGTTTGGGCATTCTCGATTCCCGCACGCACGTTTTTCCCTTCATCCCCGTTTACGGTATGGTGGTGTTCGCCGTGCAGATCCTGTTCGGCGATCCGGACGACATGAGCCCGTTCGGTCGGAAATTATTCAAAGAAAAGACGCATAAAACGGTCATTCTTTCCAACGTCGTGTGCATTGTGACGATGTGTCTTGCGGTGTTTCTGGGTGAGCTGGTCGTCGGCAATGCCTGGGAACTGATTTCGGGCGTATCCTTGTGGGATTACAGCAAATTGCCGCTGAGCGTCACGCAATATGCAGGACTGATCCCGTCGCTGGGGTACGGCATCGGCGCGTACCTTCTCTATCGTTTCGGCCTGCGGCCGCTGTTAAAGCTGTTACAGCGGAAGGCCAACTATAAAGTCATCGTCATCTTGAACTGCATCATCGGCTGTCTGATCTTTGCGGACGATATTGCCATGATTTTGCAGGTTCTTATTCTGAAAGAAGCTCCCGTGTACTGGCAGATCGTATTCTGATCTTGCCGTCGTCAGAGGTGGAGGTCATTGAAGAGTTTATGAAAGGAGACAAAAAACTTTACATCGTCGTCAGCCAGACGGGGAGCATCGTATCGAAGATCCTTAAATTGCTGACGGGCGCGAGATACAATCATGTGTCCGTGGCGTTGGACGAAACATTGACGCCCATGTATTCCTTTGCCCGCAAATATACATACAATCCTTTCTGGGGCGCTTTCGTCAGGGAATATCCCGGGCGGGGGGCGTTGGGTCGTTTCAAGAATACCGAAGTGGTCGTGCTCGAACTGAACTGTTCGTCGGAGCAATACGACGCGGTGGCGGCGCGGCTGGAAAAAATGTATCGCGAACGGGAGAAGTACCGCTACAATTACCGCGGTCTTTTCTCTGCATATTTCTCCAAGAAATATCATAAAAAACATCACTATTACTGCTCGGAGTTTGTGCGGGACCTGTTGGAGCGGAGCGGGATCATTCCCGAAAATTCTTTCGGCGACATTGCGAAGCCGATCGATTTTTTACGCTTGCCGCAAGCGGCGTGCGTCTATTGCGGCAGGCTCAGGAAATATCGTCCGTCGACCGTTGCGGAGGAGACGCATAAAAAAGAGCGCGGGGAAGGCATGTCCGCATCATCCGTACCGTCCGCGTCGGTTTCGGCGCAACCCGTGCGGGAAACGGCGGAAGCAGCCGCGACCCGTTTTTCGTCCGCATCCGTTCCGACGGGCGGGCAAGCAGCCGCGCAGGTGGCCGTTGCGGCGGTCGAAAGGGCGGAAGCGGGCACAAAACAAAGCGCATTGCGGACCGCGCCGCGGGGCGGCGCGCAGAACGCAACGTCTGCCGCAAAGGAAGGGCTGCAAGGGGCGGATACGCCTGCGGACGGCGGTAACGGCGTGTTGGTTTGATGAAAATTCCGTCTTGCGGGTAAATTCTTGTAAAATCGGGCAAAAAACTCTTGACGGAAAGGCAAAATACAGGTAAAATAAATAATACGGTGCGCGGTTTCTATTTTTCCGCCATTGTATTATTTTTATTATAACAGCGCAGTATGCGTTCGCCGCAAAGCTCCGAAGGGGAGTGCCGTCGGGCAGAGGCGGAACGCGACGCACGGAGGGTCGGAATGACACAACTTCTGCATAAAATCGGACGGGCGGCGGCCATCCTTTTCGCCGCGCTCGTGCTCGCCGGCACGGCGTTCATGTTCACCGCCTGCCAGTCTTCCCAGCCGAAAGTCACCATCAGCGTGAGCTTTAACGGCAAGACGTATAACCTTTCCTATCGGTTATACCGCAAATTCTTCCCCAACACCGTTCAGCACTTCATCGAGCTGGTGGACGCCGATTTCTATGACGGCCTCTGCTTCCATGATTATGACGAGGCGGTCGGTATGTTCACGGGCGGATATACCTATGACGACGCCCTCGTCGATACGGATACGCTCGGTCTGAGCGAGAAGAATTATTTTGACTGGGTCGAGGCGAGCGACGTTTCTCTGACGCAGACGGTATTCGGCAAGGATTCCGACGGCGACGGCGTGCCCGACAGCGATTCGGGTCTCAACACCGTGGTCGGCGAATTCTCGCAGAACAATTACAGCATCGAGAACAACGACAAGAAATACGGCGCCAAGAAAGAGGGTTCGCTGGTCATGTACTATACGGCCAAGAAGGGCGTGCCCAACACGCAGGTGTTCACCAAGCGCGAAACCCGTCGCACGGACGTGGAAGGCGATGCGCAGTGGTACGATACCCGCAGTTATGTCTATAACTCCGCGACGTCCCTCTTCTATATCAGTTTCAATTCCGAATCTTCCGTCAACAGCGAATACTGTGTATTCGGCGAGCTGTATGACGAGAGTGCCGAGGAGACCTATGACTCCCTCATCGCCGCCATCGACAGTTACATCTCGTCGAACAATCTCGACGGTGAAAACGAAGGGGATCCCTCCTTCACCGAAGAGGCGGAACTGAGCGTGGACGACAACGCTCCCTATTGCGCGGGGTATAACCTGACGGAAACGTATGACGTGCCCGTCAAGCCCATCACCATCAACTGGGCGCGCGTGGACAGGTATTGATTTTTTGCAGGCGCGGACCGAAAGGGCCGCGCCTGATTTTTTTACGGACGTCCGCTTTGCGGCGTCGAAGGGAGAAAAGATGGATAATTTGTTCTCTATGTGCAAAATGCGTTCGGGCGAAGTCAGATCGGATGCCGATCCTTTTGTGGTCAAACGGCAGGAGGAGGCGGGCATGACCCGCATCCTTGAGATGGCGACGCAGGGAATGAACATCGAAAAGAGCGCGCGTTTGCCCGTCGGTTTGATGATTTTGGAACTGGTTTGTATGCTCGGCGGCATGATCCTGATCGGCGCGTTTTTCGAATCGGCGGCAGACATCGGCTTTGCCGAGGTCTGGAGCCGCGCCTGGTGGTGCATTGCGGCGGGCGTGCCCATGCTTGCCGTTGCGGGCGTGCTTGCGTTTCTCGCTTTTCGCAAGCGGAAAGAGGTGATGGCTTCTCCGGCCGTCAGGGACTATGTCCAACGCACCGAACGCGTGACGCGGGAGCTGCGGGAAGCTCTGGGCGTCCCCGAAGACGCCGTCAGGGCGGACGTCGTTACATATGTCTATCGCGAAGGGGGCAAGAAAAATTCCTCGTCGTTCTGGAGAGGGGTGACGGGCGCATACACGCTCAACGAGTACAGCGTATTCGTGCGCAACGAAATGATCTGTTTCGCCGATCTGAGCTCGATTGTGGGCATTCCGCTTTCCTCCCTCGTCGAAACGCGCGCCTGCAAGAAGAAACTGTTCGTTTCCAATTGGAACAAGGACGTCCCTCCCAATTCCCCGCAGTATAAACAGTTCGCCCGCGGCACGGGTGCGGAGGGCACGGTGGTAACTTTGCGCGGATACCTGGTCATGCACATTTCCGATTCCCGCGGGGAATTTGAGGTCTTGATCCCCGAATATGAGCTGCAGGCGCTTCAGTCCCTTCCGGGCTTACGACTGATCGTCTCCTGACCGCTCCTTTCCTGATTGCGTAGACGGCGCGCGCCGATCCGTAGCGGGACGGCATGGAGACAGCTCTGACAAATCGGGAACGAGTCGCTGCGGCGGCTTTGAGAAAAAAATAAAAAAGAGCAGATCAAAAGTGATATGCACCCCAAAAGTTGGACAGCTTTTGGAGGTGCATATTTTTATGTCAAGGAAAAAGAGATTCAACACAAA
>CALWCO010000008.1 GCA_944376455.1 uncultured Clostridia bacterium | reverse complement strand
AATTTGTTCTTCATCACCGTTTCGCTGAATACGTTCTCTCCGAATATCTCCGGTACTCCCATTGCTTTCGCTCTCCTATGCATAGTGTATGGTTTTACTGTTGTTGTATCGTTACATTTATTATTATAATAGAAAAACGCATGGAAAGTCAAACGATATGGCAAAAAATATTTACGGGCGAAAGAAAACTTTCGCCCGCAAATATAAATTTTTCTTTTTCCCGCACCGCTTGTATGCGCCGACGCCGTGCGTTATTTCTTCGCAACGGTCAGGCCGTCCTTGCCGACATCGACGGTGAGCGTATCGCCCGCCGCGCAGTTGCCCGCAATGATGAACCGCGCCAAAGCGTTTTCCAGCGTGCTCTGCAGATACCGCTTGAGCGGCCGCGCGCCGTATACGGGATCGTAACCGTTTTCGGCAATGTAATTTTTCGCGCGGGCGGAAACTTCCAGCGAGAGCTGTTTTTCCGTCAGGCGGGCTTTGAGATCGGCCAGCAACAAATCGACGATGCCCGTTATGTCTTCCTGCGAAAGAGGCTTGTAGTACACGATCTCGTCCAGACGGTTCAAAAATTCGGGACGGAAAGACCGTTTGAGCAGGGCATCCACCTCCTCGCGCGCCTGCGGCATGATTTCATGCGTGTCCTCGTCGATGCCCTCCAATATATACTGCGAGCCGAGGTTGGAGGTCAGGATGATGACCGTATTTTTGAAATCTACGGTGCGCCCCTGACTGTCCGTGATGCGCCCGTCATCGAGCACCTGCAGGAGAATGTTGAACACGTCGGGGTGCGCCTTTTCGATCTCGTCGAACAGAATGACGCAATAGGGCTTTCTGCGCACCGCTTCGGTGAGCTGTCCCCCTTCGTCATATCCGACATATCCGGGGGGCGCGCCGATCAGGCGGGATACGCTGAATTTTTCCATATACTCGGACATGTCTATGCGCACCAGGTTCTTTTCGTCGTCGAAAAGCGACCGCGCCAGCGTCTTGGCGAGTTCGGTCTTGCCCACGCCCGTGGGACCGAGGAAGAGGAAAGACCCGATCGGACGGCGGGGATCGGCGATACCCGCGCGCGAACGCAGGATGGCGTCCGACACCTTTTGCACGGCCTCGTCCTGGCCGATGACGTGTTTATGCAATATTTCGGGCAAACGCAACAGTTTTTCTCTCTCGCCTTCCATGAGCCTTGCAACGGGGATACCCGTCCAGCGGCCGATGATGCGGGCGATCTCCTCTTCGGTGACCTTATCGCGGAGCAGGGCGTTTTCCCTGCCGCCCGACTGTTTATGCTCGTATTCGGCAAGCTGTTTTTTCAGGTCGGGCAACACGCCGTATTCCAACCGTCCCGCTTCATCGTAATTGGCGTTGCGTTTTGCCGTTTCCAGATCGGCGTTAGCCTTTTCGATCTGTTCGCGGAGTTTCTGTCCCTTGCCGATCTCGTCCTTTTCCGCCAGCCATTTGGCCTTCATGCCCGCATACTCTTCCCGCAACGCGGCAAGCTCTTTCTGCAGTTCTTTCAGCCGCGAAACGGTGAGTTCGTCCGTCTCTTTCTTCAAGGCGTTCTCTTCGATTTCCAGTTGCATGATCTTGCGTGATGCCTCGTCCATCTCGGCGGGCATGGACTGCATTTCCGTCTTGATGAGCGCGCAAGCCTCGTCCACGAGGTCGATCGCCTTATCGGGCAGGAAACGGTCGGTGATGTACCGATTGGAAAGAGTCGCCGCCGCAATGAGCGCGTTGTCCTGAATTTTGACGCCGTGAAACACCTCATACCGCTCTTTCAGACCGCGCAAAATGGAAATGGTGTCCTCCACCGACGGTTCTTCCACCATGACGGGCTGGAATCTCCGTTCGAGCGCGGGATCCTTTTCGATGTACTTACGGTATTCGTCCAACGTCGTTGCGCCGATACAGTGCAGTTCGCCGCGCGCCAGCATGGGCTTTAAAAGATTGCCGGCGTCCATGGCGCCGTCCGATTTGCCCGCGCCGACGATGGTGTGCAGTTCATCGATGAAGAGGATGATCCCCCCTTCGCTCTTTTTGACCTCGTTGAGGACGGCTTTCAATCTTTCTTCAAACTCGCCGCGGAATTTTGCGCCCGCGATGAGGGCACCCATATCCAAAGAAAACACCTTGCGGTTCTTGATGGAATCGGGCACGTCCCCCTGCATGATGCGGATGGCGAGCCCTTCGGCAATGGCCGTCTTGCCCACGCCCGCCTCCCCGATGAGCACGGGGTTATTTTTACTTTTTCGCGACAAAATACGGATGACGTTGCGGATTTCCTCGTCCCGCCCGATGACGGGATCCAGTTTATGTTGCCGCGCGCGCTCCACCAGATCGGTACCGTATTTGTTCAACACGTCGTACGTATCTTCGGGATTGTCAGAATTGACCTGCGCGTTGCCGCGCACTTCCCGAAGAGCCTGCAAAAAGGCGTTTTTCTGCACGTTGAACTGACGGAAGAGCTCTTTGATCGTCTTGTCGGGCTGTTCCAGAAGGGCCAAAAACAGGTGTTCGACGGAAACATAGGAATCCTTCATGGCGGACATCTGTTTTTCCGCCTCGTCAAGCGCGCGGGAAAGTTCATTGGAGAGATAGAGCTGTCCGTTTCCGCCGCTCACCTTGGGCATGGTGCTTATATTTTGTTCGATCGCGCGCAAAAACGCCGCGTTATCCGTGCCCATACGGGAGAGAAGTTTGGGGATGAGCCCCTCCTCCGCCGAGAGCAACGCCTGTAAAAGATGTACCTGTTCGAGCCGCTGGTTGCCGTTTTCGTTCGCAATGCGCTGTGCGTCCTGCACGGCTTCGAGCGCCTTTCTCGTAAATTTTTCTGCGTTCATATTCATCACTTCCTCATCTTTTCGTTTTGTTTTTCTTTACTCTATTTTTAAACCGATTTTTTCTTTCTAAACAAAATCAACAAAGAAAAAACGGAAAATGGCCCTATTCTTTTCCCCGCGCGCAAAAGCCCGTCGGCGGTTCAACCGCCGACGGGCTTTTGCACTCTTTTTTCTTTTCAAAAGAAAGATTTCACCGTTTCCGATGCCTACGACAGCTGCATTTTCTTGGGCTTTGCAAGCACGCGCGCGGCTTCCTGCGCCATGATGCGATAAGCCGCCTCGGACGGGTGCAAGTGGTCGCCGCTGTCATACCCCCTGCCGAGCCGCGTCGGGCGCAAAGGGTCGCGCACAACTTTGTCAAAATCGATCACGCCGTCGAGAAGATCGGTGTCGCGGATAAAATCGTTGACCGCGGAGCGCAATTCCTCGCGGAAGGGGGCATAGGTGCGCCATCCCTCCACGGGCAACAGCGTGCCCATATACACTTGCAACCCCTTCTCGCGGACAAAGGCGATGTATGATTGCAGTCCCCCGATGAGCTCTTCCGCCGTCGGCAGATCGCTCCACGGACGGAAGGGATTTTCCGTGCTGCCCACCGGATGGATGATGTCGTTGATGCCCTGCTGTATGATGACGGCAACCGCGCCGTTCACCGCTTCGATCTCGTGCGGGAAGCGGATGCTGCCCTTTAATCCGTATGACTGATACGTCGCACAATCATACTGTCTTAAAACGCGGGTGCCGCTCGCCGCCTTGCGTACCGCCGAACGGTTGGAAACGCGGTCTTTGGCAAATTCCAAGGCGAGATAGTCCGGCCAGGACTGCGCCGTGATCGAATCGCCGTAACAGATCACCGCGCCGTTGGCGCCGTCCGTGTACACGGATACGTCGCTCAGAAAATAACAGACATCGGTATTTCTGGTCCTTTCGATGGGCAGGTGTTCGTCCAGAACGCAATTCCCGAAAGAATAGTTGCCGCGGGAAAGGGGGCCCTTGAACACAACGCCCGAACGGAGCTCGACATAATCCGCAAAATAAAAACTGACAGACAGCAGTTCGCCCCGCCGCACGGAGAGCGAAACGGGATCGCTGACGACCGAACCGCCCGCGGGAACGGATACGCCCTGCTCCCCGCCGAACGTCACGGGACAGGCGGTGAAGCCGCGCATCTGCTCATCGCCCACCGCGCGCGCGACATAGGCGCACGTCAGAAAGACGTCCCGGGTGCCGCAAAAGTTATCGAACGTCAGCCGGACGCCGTCCCCATCGAACGCCACGGGGACGGGATAGCGGAAGGTGATGTCCCTGCCGTATGTCGCCGCGGTGCGCTCGGTGACGGACATTGCATTGCCCCAGACGCTCACCCATTTTTTATTGGCTGTCGGTGCGATCATAGTACTCCTCTCGTTTTTGTATTCCGCATTTATTATAACACGGCGACGCCGCTTTGTAAACAAAACAGACAAAAATTTTTTCGGCGGGGCGGGCGCAAATCGTTTGCGCCCGCCCCGCCGAAATGATTCCGCAAAGGCATCTATACAGCGTGGGCTCTATCCGTTTTTCTGCGTCCCACCGTCATCCTTCTTTTCTTGCGCACGGCTCTCCGCTTCGCCGCCCCCCTTTGCTTTCTCGGCTGCTTTCAGATCGTTGTATGCGCCGAAGGCAATTCTGATCAGACGATCGGCACGGTTATCCTGCGGCGCGGCGGCACAGTGCAACAACAGCGCGTGCAGCACCTTCCCCGCATAGGACGCGGGAAGTCCCGCCTGCAAAATATCCTTTCCCGTCACGCGCAAATCCCGCAAGGAAAACGGCGCGTTTTCCGCGCGCATACGGGTCAGCAGTTCCCGCCAGCGCGCAACCGTCGGCGCGGAGGAAAGATCGTCCTTGCACGCCGAATAGTCCGCCTGTTTCAAAGAAATAAGTTCGTCCAAAAGGGAGGAATGCTCCACGAAAAAACGGCGCAATTTCTTTTCCCGCACGTCGCAAAGCATGTCGTACATATGCCACAAGACGAGTTCGCGCGTCTGCGCTTTCAATTTTACGGGCGCTTTCAGGCGGGACAGTATCGCGTCCGAGAGGGTCGCGCCCTCTTCGGGATGCAAATAAAAATTCCCGTCCCTGTGCTTGCAGAAGGGCTTGCCCGCGTCGTGCAGGAGCGCGGCAAAACGGACGGATGCGGGCGCATACAGGACACACCGCAACGAATGTTCCAGAACGTCGTATGCATGGAAGGCGGCGGGCTGTTCCATGCCCCGCCCCGCCGCCAGCTCGGGCAGGATCTCGTCCAGCACGCGCGTTTGATCGAGCACGCGCAACGCCCGATAGTGCCCGTCGCCGACGCCGTATTTCTCATCGGCGCACAACATCAGTTTCAATTCGGCAAAGATGCGTTCGGGCACGATGTCGCGAATCAGCGCGGCGTTCTGCCGCGCGCCGCAAAGGGTCTCCTCGTCGGGCGTGAAACCGAGTTGGCCGCACTGCCGCGCCAGACGCAACAGGCGCAAACCGTCCTCGCCGAACACCCTGCCGCTCTCGCGGACGGTGCGCATACGTTTGGCGGCAATGTCCGACATGCCGCCGAGCGGATCGACAAAGCTGTGATTTTTTATGTCATAATAGACGGCGTTGCAGGTGAAATCCCGCCGCTTTGCATCGAGGACGATGTCCTGCGTGAACCAGACCGCGGCGGGGGTATGCGTGCCGCGGACATATTCGTCCGAACGGAAAGGAGAAAATTCCACGCCCGTGCCGGACGGATCGGTCAGCTTGACCGTACCCGTATTTTTATAGACCGAATGCACCAAGAAGCCGCACTTCTCCGCCGTCGCGGCAAACGTTTCGGGCAGGACGGGCGCGCATACGTCCCAATCGGAAAAATCTCCTTCCGCCCGGGCATGCCCCGCCAAAAAATCGCGCACGCTTCCGCCCACGACATAGAGCGGGGCAGGCAAGACGGCGGAAAGAGTTTTCAATTTTTCGGGAATGAATTTTTCCATATCCTGCACGTATTCCATGTCTCGCCTTCCTTATCTTTCGTTTTTTCTCCCGCGCGCATCGCCCCGCCGTAAATCCGTCCCGTCCTACGAAAGCGGGATCCGTTTTCCCGACGGAAAGATCTCATAAAGATACGAACCCGCTCAAAGACGCCTTACCAAAAGATCAGTTTGAACAAAAACGCAAGCGTGGGTATGACCATAAACACAACGACGACCGCGCCGGCCAGCCACAGAGAAAGCGTGGCGACGGGCTTTTCCAGCGCACACACCCAGTTTTCTCTCTTTTTCAGGATGAGCGCGATCAGCAGCAAAAGCGCCAACGCGACCCCGCCCGTGATGAGTCCGTATACGGGATATTCCGACGTGTAGACGATCTCCACTTTGTTCTCCCCCGCTTCAAGGGGCAGGAGCATCATATTCAGTCCGTTGTCAATGAACTGTTTTTCCTCGCCGTTGACATAGACTTTGAGCCCTTTCACGGCGATGGAATTGAGGAAGAGATATTGTCCCGCCTCGGCCGTTACCTCGGCACGGTAGGTCGTGGACAAGAGGGTGTTCTCCACGGTATATTTCACCGCCCGCTCCCACAGCATTTCGGACAGCGCGGCCAGGGTATCCACGGAGATGACCTTGATCGAGCATTTTTCGCGCACCTCTTCTATTGTCAGTTCATAATCGGGATCGGTGCTGTAGAGATACATATAATACCATCGGCCGGGGTCCGCGTCATGATAGGTGTACGTCTTGACCTCGGACACGTCGAAAGAGTTGCCGATATTGGTCGTGTAATAGCGCAGGCCCTTATCGGTCGGCAGTTGCGAAAAGAAAGATATGTCCCCCGATTCGCGGATGCGCACCTTGACGAACACCGTGCGGTAGGTCTTGCCCGTATCGGGATCGGTGGCGGAAGAGTAACTGATGTCCGACGTCGGGATGGAATACGTGGTGAACACGTCCCCCTCGCCGCCGAGAAATTCATACAGATTCTGCATGTTCTCAAAATAATTGTCGTACTCCGTCGTTACACCCATGTCCGACTTGGAAAGGGTAAACGCAGAGGGAAACACGATGGTGTTCTCATACATGGCAAAATGCGCTTCCCTTGCGCGTTCGACAAGATATTCCCTGTTCGGCTCGGCGCCGTATTCGGTCTGATAGAAATAATATTTATAGCCCAAAAGACAATCCCCGAACACCGTGCCGCCGCCGCTTTTGAGCGCGTTGATGCCGTTGCTGTTGTACCCGAACACTTCGGTCGGCGCATAGTTGTCCTCGTCGGCGACCGAAGAGAAAAAGCTGTAGGACGAGCTGTCGGTGATGAGCGTCTGGTTGTCGCTCAGGTATGCCCCGTAATCCTTGACGCGGTAATGATTTTGCTCATCCTCCTGCGTCATGACCTGTGCATAGAGAGAGTTATACTCGTTGTAACGTATGGGATTGAAGACGTTGCCGCCGACAAGCTGCGCACCGAGAAAGGCCGTCTGCGCAAACAGAACGACGGCCATGCAGGGATAAACCAGCTGCAGACGCACCAGACGGAATTTATAGAAGAGTATGGCGGGCACGGCGACCAGCGCGACCGCGATGAAAACGGCCGCAACGCCGCCCAATCCGCCGAGGGAATGGGCAAACGACGAGGAAAAGCCGACGCTCATGTCGATCATCCATTCGAACGCCGATTCCAGAGCGGGCCAGAAAGAGAAATCGAAAACGCCCTCTCCGACCGTCACGCAATAGGTCTGATAGATGACGATCAGCGCGAGCAGGGTTGCCGACAGCAGGACCGCAAAAAGGATCCATTCCCGACGAGAGATCTTCTTGCGCCCCGTCGTCTTTCCCCCTTCCGGCGCCCGTTCTCCGTCCCCTTGTTCGGCGACGGCCGGGCAGATTTCTCCCTTTTCCTTTATCCCTTCGTACGCGGACATGCCGTCCGCGTCGGACGAGAAAGAAAAAATCTTTGCGGGGACGACGTCCGACATCGGGTGCCCGTCCCCTGCTTTGCAATCGTCCGTTTTTCCGCTCTCTTCCGCGCCGAACGGATCGGTTGACGGGCGGCAATATGACGTCCCGTCCCGCAACGCGGATTCCTCTTGCGACATGAAGCGCGTTTTGCCGAAAAAGCGCACCTTTTCCAACACCAGACAGGCGACATACAGTTCGTATATTGCATTCAGGAACCCGAAA
This sequence comes from uncultured Clostridia bacterium, assembly GCA_944376455.1. GTDB lineage: Bacteria > Bacillota > Clostridia > Christensenellales > Borkfalkiaceae > RGIG4074. The sequence continues at coordinate 35,980 of CALWCO010000008.1, read as the reverse complement.
CGCAAGGCATAGGCAAGATAACTGCCCATATTCATGAATTTACACACTTCGTCGACGAGCACGGGCATCATGATCAACAGGGCGGCGACGCCCAAAAAACGGCTTTCGCGGTCACGAAACCTCTTGCCGATGAAATAGACCGCGATCAGGATGACGAAAAAGGCATCGCTCACGATGTAAGAAATTTTCTGCAGATAGGAATTGACGTTGATCGAACTCCATAAAAATTCAAAGACGTCGCCGCCGCGGCCGGAACGGAGAAATGCCAGCAAGGACGGGACCATAACCGGAAATGCCGCCAGAATGCCGCACAGATATGCAAGAGAAATGCGGAACAGATACCCCTTCCGTTCCTCCTTTTGCATGACGATCAATCCGTATGCGACAAATACGGGATAGCTGACGAACATGGAAAAACAGAAGAGAGAAAAACAGGTGTATATGCAGGCGGCGATGACGCATGCCAGCCAGCGGACGCGACCCGTGCGGCGCATATATCCGAACGCCAGAACGCCGAGAGGCATATACATGAGCAGATCCATCCAGTTGATGTAGGTGTTCGCCACGAACATAAAGCCGCAAAAGGCATACAGCACGGCGGCAGGGACAACCAGAAACAGGGACATATCCCGAAAACGCACGCGCATCATGACGACCGCCGCCGCGGCGATGCAGACGAGTTTGGCGGGGATCATGACCGATGCGGCATAGTAAACGTTCCCTTCTCCGAAGAGAAAGAATAAAAAAGTGAACGGGCTCAAGAGGCAATACATGAGAATGCCGAAAACGTCCATGCCGCCGCCCACGCGGGTGGTGTAGAACAGGGACGCCTCCCCTTTCCACACATCGAACAGATGCTCCGCATAGGGTACGATCTGCGCCAGAAGATCGTACTGTGAAGCCGTCCTGTCCGAAAACGGAAAGACGTTATATGCGTACAGCATGCCGACGTATACGGCGACGATGATGACGGCGCAGGCGGCAATCGGTATCAGGAAGGAAAGACGGTGCCACAGCCGCGGACGGCGTTCGGCAAGGATATTTCGGAGCATAGAAAGTCCTCTCTGCACGGAACGGCAAAAAATTTCAAGACTTTGCGCCGCACCGCTACGATACCATTATACAGCCAAAGGAAATATTTGTCAATCGGCGCGAAAAGGAACGGACAAGGTTGTGCCATAATTCAGCCGCAAATTCCCAAAGCCGAAGCGGAAAACCGATCGGGAAACCGATCGGAACAAAAAAGAACGGAGGCTCATCCGTTCTTTCTGACGTATTTTTTCAGGTCGATATTTTTTCATTCATGCGCGCGGGAACGGCATCGCTCCGTTCCCGCGCGAAGAAATGACAGCTCATTGCAGATAAGGCAACGCAAAGGCGGCAAGCTCCTTTTCGAACTGCACGCCATAGGTATGCTCTTTGTCGTTGACCGAAATCGCCAGCGCCACGAATTCCGCGGCTGCTTTGGCCGCCTCGAACATATCCTTGCCCGCAAGGTATGCGCCCGTGAACACCGAGGCGAAAATATCCCCCGTGCCGTGGAAACGGCCGTCCAACAGTACCCGAAAATAGAACTCCGTTTTGCCCGTCGCGGGGTCATAGTGCGCAAAACCGATCTTTCCCTCTTCTTCCACGCCCGTCAGAACGATGTGATAGTTGCCGCCCCGCGCCAATGCCGCCATCAGCCCACAGACCGCCGTGCGGTCGAAGTGCGACGCATACGGCACGCCCGCGAGATAACACGCCTCCGTGATGTTGGGCAGAATGACGTCGGCATGGGAGACGTATTCGCGCATCCCCTCCACATACGCCTCGTCAAAGAGCGGATAGAGCTTGCCGTTGTCGCCGAAAGCGGGATCGATGATCACGGGCGCGGACGGCTCCGAAAGGGTCTCGATCGCGCGCTCCACGATGCCGAAATGCTCCTTTTTTCCCAAATATCCCGTATAAAAAGCCGCAAAGCGATGTCCGTCGCTCTCCCAGCTCTTCAACGTGTTTTCCATGTTCTGCGCCAAGTCCAGAAAGGTAAAGTTCTTGAACATGGTATGCTCGGACAGAATGGCCGTGGGCAAAACGCCCGTCTCCAGTCCGAACGCCGAAAGGATGGGCAACGCCACCGTCAGCGAGCACTGCCCCACGCAGGAAAGATCCTGCACCGTCAGAATTTTTTTGGATGTCTTTGCCATTGTTTCTACCTCTGATGGATAAAATTTGTTTTACGCTTTTCAGTATAACACAATTTTGATATTATTAAAATACCCAATTTAATAAAATTTTATAAGGTCAAAAAAAGATAAAAAGAACGGCGTTCCCGTACGGGAACGCCGCCCTTATTTGCTTGATTTATCCGCACATTTTATGCGCGGACGCTTTTGCGAAAACGGGATCCTTATGCCGCGGTGACGGAAATTTCCGAGAACACGAACGTGCCTTCCTCGAGAGCCGCACCGCCGTTGACGCCGAACTGGATGGAGAACGTGGAATTTGCGCCCTGCGTCTTATTCTCCAGATTAACAGTGTTGTCGCCGACCTTCAATTCGATCACTTCTCCCGCGATGGTGATGGAGCCCGCCACGGTAGCGTTGATTTTCATGGAAAGATTATAGGTTTCTCCCGACAGCAACCCGCTATCCTTGTAGAAAATCTGATTGGAATACCAGTTGCCGCCCGTTGCCAACGTTACCGTGAAGCCTGCATTTTCATAATGAGGCGCCTCGGCGATGCCGTTGAATTCCGTCCAATAATAATATCTGTCAAGGATGCTCGCATCTTCTACGCTGCTCTGCATATCATAGGACAACGCACCGTGAGAAACGGTATACGTGGCCAGCGCCGCAGAAAGATCGGAGCTTTGATAGGACACGTTTGCGGCATTTGCCATGACGCGCACCTCATACTCGCCGTCTTCCATGTAGGTATCGTCGATGGTGAAACCGGTCTTATTCACGGCATAAGCGTATTCTCTCACACCGTTCTTCCAGAACTGGAGGGAATAATCGGCAACACCTTCGGTGTTCACGTCATCGGTAATGGTGACAGCCCCCTCTTCAATGGATACCGCCGTGGGAACGGAAAGGGTGGTTTGCGTGGCGACTTCTTCAAACTCGAAGGCAGAGAACACGAGCGTGTTGGCCGCGATCGTGGGGCCTTCGCTCTCTACGCCCATCTGAATGGAGACGGACGCCGACGATGCGCCGGGTTCGGTATAGAACACTTCCACCTGGTTGCCCTTTTTGGCTTCCAAAGTTACGACCGTGCCGTTGACCGTGATCTGACCGGCCTCTTCGGAATCCACCGTGAAGGTCAGTTTGTACGCCTGCCCTTCCGTCAATCCGCTCTTCTTATAGAAAAGCTGCATGCCGAACCACTCGTTGCCGTTGTTGCCGCTGTAGGTAAGGTGCGCCTTGCCGTCGCCGACCCAGGCTTCCTCGACCGTGACGGTCGTCATGCCCCACTCGGCCTTGGCGGCCCAATAGATGTATGTATCCGGCTTTTGCGCGACGTCCGTTTCCGCGCCCTCGGTTATTTCGGAATAATCATCGGGTTTTGCCGACCACTGCACCGTAACGGCGCAGGTCGCACTGCCCGCCGAACCGCGGCGGGCAACGATGTTGGCCGTTCCTTCGCCGACGCCCGTCACCAGGCCGTTGCTGTCGACCGTGGCGACCTTTTCATCGCTGCTGCTCCAGCTGATCGCGCCGTTATCCGAAGCCTTTGCCGTCAATTGCAACGTTTCGCCCAATTCAAGGGTTTCGCTCGTCGGGGTGATGGTGACGGTGACCGTGCTGACGGTGACCGTGCAGGTCGCGCTCGCATCGCCGGATGAAGCCGTGATGACGGCCGTGCCCTCGCCGACGCCGCGCACCAGACCGTTGCGAACGGTGGCAACATCGTCGTTGTCCGTCGACCAGGTGATCTCCGACCCGTCGGATGCCGTTGCCGTCAGCGTTACGCTTCCGCCGACAATCGTTTCGGCCGTCGTCTGGGAAATTTCAACCGTAACGGGATCGCTACAGGCCGCAAACGCCAGAAGGGCCACGCTCATCACAAAGACGGACGCGAGAATTGCCAGTAAACTTCTCTTTGTCTTCATACATTTTGCTCCTTATAATAATTTTATTAAAACTTCCTGCCATGCAGAAAAAGTTTTTTCCGATTGTCTGCAACAATTTATGCCTTATGCTTGTATACCCTGACATAATCGACGTACATGGACGCCGACGTGAACGATGCGGACGGAGAAACGTGACCGTCATATCTCCCCCCGACGGCAAGATTGAGCAGCAGATAGAACGGCTGATCGAAGGGCGCCCTGTCGTTATCGGGAGCCGATTCCGAATACCAGACATCGCTCGTCAATTCGTACACTTTCACACCGTCAACATACCAGCTCATACTGTCAGGTCGCCAGTCGACGCCGTAAGTATGCCACTCTTCCGTGGTTGTCTGCATGGTGTACGAGCCCCCGCGATAGGTGTTGTTCGGCCACCCGCCGCCGAAATGCAACGTCGTATCCACGACATTCTGCAAACGCCCTTTGGCCTCCATGATGTCGATTTCACCGTTCGCCGCCCAACCGCCGTAAACATTGTTTGTAGAACTGTGATCGGTCGGTTGCGGCAACATCCAGAAGGCCGGCCACATACCGGGCAATGCGGGCGTCTTCATGCGCGCTTCGAAATATCCGTATGTAAAAGTCGCCAGATCCCGCGTCAGAATACGTGCAGATGTGTACTGTCTGCCGCCCATGTCCCGTTTCTCCGCCGTGATCACCAGAGCACCGTTCTCGACCTTGACGGCATCTTCCGTATAATACTGCTTTTCATCGTTGCCCCACGAGGCGGGCCCAAGCGTACCGTAATAATTGTCCTGTGTACCCGTCTGGTACCCCCACTTCGTCAGATCGAGCGAAGAGCCTTCAAATTCGTCCGCCCAATATAGATCAAACTGACTCAGGTCTAAATCGCTCCCCGGAAGATCACTCCCCGAACCGTCGCCGCCCGAGCTGTCACTCCCCGAACTGTCACTGCCCGAACCGTCGCCGCCCGAGCTGTCACTGCCCGAACCGTCGCCGCCCGAGCTGTCACTGCCCGAACCGTCGCCGCCCGAGCTGTCACTGCCTGAACTGTCGCCGGACGAGTCGTCGTTTCCGTCTCCGAGGATTACCGTGACTTTGCAAGTCGCGAGCGCGACGGAACAACTGGCCGTTACGACCGCATTGCCCGGCGACACGCCCGTTACTCTTCCGTCGGAAGAAACGGAGACGATGTTCTCATCGCTCGAACTCCACGCGACCTGACTGCCGTCCGAAACGGCCGCCACGAGGGGATAGCTTTCGCCCGTCTCGAGGGTAAGCTCCTTTTTGTTGAGGCTGATCTCCACGCGGGAGGCGCAGGCACCCAGCAAAAACACGAAGAAAAAAAGCACTGCACCCACCAAGCACAGCTCTTTTTTCCCTGTTTTTTTTAAAAATATCATTCTTTTTTCCGCCTTAAAAATAGTTTTCCTTTTCCGTTTTTATCCGCCGACGTCGGCCGCGCAAAACTTTCCGCACGCAAACTTAAAGGATAAGATGAAGGATGATTTACAATTTTTGCAATATAAAACAAATTTTATGTAATTTTTATAAAAAACAGATCTCATCCTTTTCTTGTTTCGTTTCTTATACTACACCATTTATGTGTATGCGTCAATAACCTGTTTTTATTTTTAGTATAAAAATATACGAATATATAAAAATAGTATCCAAACAAAAATAAAATTTGTGGAAGAATTGCAATAAAAAAAGCGAGACTTTCTAAAAACTTTTCAACAAAAAACAAAAAGCGTACCGCGCGGTAAAAACAGTCTTCCGCGGCACGCTTTCATGCAACATTTCATATACAAATAATACTGCAAATTGTCAAAAATTTTAACCCTAAAAAATAACGCTCTTTATGCCATACCACCAATCGCACTACTCTTTCTCACCGACCTTTCAGCGCACGGTATTCCTTAGGCGTCATGCCATATACTTTTTTGAACTGTAAGTTGAAATAAGAAATATTGTTGAACCCGTATTCATAGGCAATATCCAAAATTTTATCCTTACTGCTCAAAAGCCGTTCAGCGCATTCCTTGAGCCGATAGGAATTGACATATTCCACGCAGGTATAACCCGTCATCTTTTTGAAAAGTTTCATCATATACGTTTCGCTGTAGCCGCAGGTCGCTGCAATATCCGCCACGGTCAAAGGCTCGGAGACATGCTTTTGAATATAATCGAGCGCGGTTTTGAGTACACCCGAATACTTTTCCTCATCCTCCACGGTCTTGCGCCGCACCAGCCCCTTATTATAAAAGTGATAGAAAAGCCACATGAGGTTTGCCTTGACGGCGAGCTCATACCCCTCCTGCCTGTCGTTGCACGCCATTAAAAGCGTGGTCATATTCTCGTTGAACACACTGTAATCGGGATGTTCGGTGGAAATGATGCGCGCGCAAAGATGGGTGCGGTTGATGAGCGGCGCCAAATATTTTACCGTGCAGGCATCGGCAATGGAAGATTCCAGCATACGCAAATTGAAAACGACCGATTCGATGGACATGACTTCATCATCCAGCCTCGCGACGGAATGCAGGAGATAAGGATTGACCACGAGGATATCCCCTTGTTTTACTTCAAGTTTTTTTCCGTCGATGAACACCAAGCCCCTGCCCGCCTGCACGCGGATGACTTCCATCTCTTCATGCCAGTGCATGGGATAATTCGTCAGGTTATCGTCAAAAACCGTGCCGTATTTCGCAAACGGCCGCATGGCGTTGCCGTGCTGTTTCTTTTCCAGAAGTTCCCTGCTTTCCATATAATTCTTCCCCCTTCTTGCTTATACCCGACCACTATCAAGATGAAATCGAATATAGCAGAATTTTGTTATTTTTGCCCCTCAAAATTGTTCTATTACAGTATATCCTTTTTTATCCGCAAAGTCAAGCTCTTTCCCAAAAAAAGACCTTCCTTTGCCAACCCGACGGAAACTTATTTTTCCACGCCCGAAAAAAACATCCGAAGCTTGTCTTACGAAAAAATTTTTCAGGAATGGACAGATTTTTTCAACTTTCAGCACGATTCGCCGCAATATGGCAGAATATTGTTATATATTATGATATATAATATTAGAATTTTATTTTTAAGAATAATATAATGTTATTGTCAAGTGCAAAAAACAAATACGCATAACGGAGGTAAAGATCATGATCAGTCTTTTTGCCAGAAAGGCGTCCGGGTCTATCTTCCCTATCAACAAGCTGGGAAGCTCGACCAAGAACACACCCAAGAGAAAGTAAAAACAACGCATCTGCGGACGAATCGAACTCTTTAAACGAAATTCAACGCACAACAACATCACCACAATTTTGCACTTTTATTTTGTCTACACACTTTTCTAACCTATAAAAACGGAGGGGCGCCCCGGAGATTTCCGGTGCGCCCCTCTGGCGTATATTCCTGATTTATTTTTCTTTCTCTTTCGACTCGATGGAAAGAGAATTTTCCGTTCCCGCCAAAGGGGGCGTCGGCTCGGGCTTCTCTGCCGAAGGCTCGGTTTTCTCCGCGGGAGGATCACTGTTTTCTTCCCGCTCTGCAGGCAAATCCCCCGTTATCCCCCCGACATCGGACAACGCTTCCGCTTTTTGTTCCGATCTTTCTTTCCGTCTTTCTCGACGCAAAGCCATATACCAATTGCCCACCGCGGCGAAAATGATGACGCAATAGCCGAGAACGCTCCAACCGTCCGGAATTTCCCCCAGGAAACAAAAGCCCAGAAGTGCGGTGAAAATGACGATGGAATAATCGTAAACGGAGATCTCTTTTGCGGGAGATTTCGAATATGCCTTGGTGATGAAAATCTGCCCGACGGCGGCGGCACCGCCCGCAAGGAGCAAAACGCCCAACTGATGCCAACTCATGCAGTAAGGCTCCAAAAAGAGGGACGGAAAGGTGATCAGACAGGTAACGACCGAAAAGACGAAGATGATCAGGTTGCCGCTGACGCCCGCCCTTCCCATTTTATGCACGAAAGTATAGGCCACCCCCGCGCCCAGGCCGCCGAGCACCCCCGCCGCGGCGGGAAGGGCTTCCGAAGAAAAAGACGGCTTGACGACAAAGAGCGCGCCGACGAAGGCGATTGCCACCGCCAGCCATTCGGTTTTGGCGGGTTTTTCTTTCAATAACAGAAAGGAAAAAATGATGGCGAAAAAGGGCGAAAGTTTATTGAGAATGGACGCGTCGGCGATGTTCATGTTGCTGATGGCATAAAAATTGCACAGCACGCCGACCGACCCCGCAACGGCGCGGATCAGAAGATCGCCGACATGCCCCTTCCCCGTGCGGACGGCACTGCGGTTTTTCAGCAGCATGACGGACGCAAGGACCAAGGCGACGATATTGCGAAAAAACGCCTTCTGCATCACGGGCACGTCCCCCGCCATGCTGACGAACAAATTCATCAGGGCGAAAAAGAAGGCTGAAATGACGATGTAGACGATTCCCCAATATTTGGAATTGATTTTTATATGCAGCATAATATACTTTATCTCTATTCCGCCGCGGGCGCAAAAGGTGCGCCGCACAGGCGACACACCGCGGGAAGATTTTGGATTTTATAATAAAATTTTCGTCAATATTCCCGCCGACAGAGCAACGCCCGCGCGGATGCGACGAGGAAGAAAGGGAGAACGCACATATCGCCATAGGTTCATATCACCATAGGCTCATATCGCCATAACAAACCATAGCAACGGCACGCACCGTCCGCCCTTTCCGCCAAAAGAAACAAAATTACAGTTTCCGTAAAATACGGCTGCCGTGCGGCGGCACCGGAACGCAGGACAAATCGATTTTTTCGCCCGTGAGGAGGTCTTCTCCCGCGCCGCTTCCCAACGAAAGGTTGACGGGCGCGCCGTCGATATTGAAACAAGGGAACAAAAGCTCTCCCTCCCGCTCCCGCACGAAGGCAAGACTTTTATTCTGCAACCATACTTTGGCATAACTGCCGTAAGCGAGCGCACGGCTTTCACGGCGTATGGAGCAAAGTTTTCGGATATGCTCTTCCAGCTCGGGCAATTTATTTTGATCCAAATCGTCGATGCAGGGGCGCAGGCGGCGGTCAAAGTCGCCCTTATCCCCCTCGGCGGCGTATTCGCCGCCGTAATAGACGCAGGGAATCCCGGGCACGGTGAAGAGCAGGGTATACAGCGCAAAAATATTTTCCCTGTTTTTCAATGCGGTGTATACCCGCGGCACGTCGTGGTTGTCGAGAAAGTTGAAGAGCCGTTTGCCCTTGTAGAGTGCCCACGGCGTGTCGGCGAACAGACGAGACAGCGAATGCTCGATTTCAAAGAGATTATCGCTGTTAAACGCCGATACCATGCCCTTGAAACACTCGTAATTGGTGATGGAATCCAGCCGTTCGGGCGACAGGTTGGCGGCGAAATTGCCGATGTGAATGACTTCGCCCATGAGGAAGAAATCTTCCCGTTTTTCCCGCACGGTGCGGCGCAGAAGTTCGAAAAACCAAGGCGGCAAGAGATAGCTCACGTCCAGCCGCAGTCCGTCGATGCCGAATTCGTCCATCCAGAAACGGACGGCGTCCATGAGGTAGTTCTGCAGATCGCAATTGTCCAGACGGAGTTTTACCAGCTCGTTATGCCCCTCCCAGTTTTCATAGGAAAAACCGTCGTTATAGTTATTGTTTGCCCCGAAATTAACGTTGAACCAAAAGCGGTAAAAAGTATTTTCCCGTTCTTTTCGCACCTGCACGAAGGGCGGGAACTCCCTGCCGACGTGATTGAATACCCCGTCAAGCACCACCTTGATCCCCGCCGCATGGAATTTTTCCACCAATGCCTTGAACTCGTCGTTTGTCCCCAAACGGCGGTCTACCTTGTAAAAATCCACCGTATCGTACCCGTGCGACACGCTCTCGAACAGCGGATTGAACAGCACAGCCGTTACGCCGAGGGAACGGATGTGCTCTATGTTTTCCTCTATCCTGCCGAACCGATGTCTGGTTTCGCCGAAATCGTTGTATTGTTCCGCTCCGCAATATCCCAGCGGATAAATCTGATAAAAGGCCCCTTCGTTAAACCACATATTTTATTCTATCTCCAAGGTCCAGGTGTTTTCATACGTTTCGCCGACGGGCAGATGCGTCATGTCGGGTTTGGTCTCAAAGTCGTCCCGTCCCGCCGCGGACGCGGGCAACATGCTCCAGGGTTCCAAACAGATATACGGCGCGTTTTTCCCGGGAATCTGCCAAACTCCCATATACTTCATATCGGGATATTCCATGGTAACTTTGCGTTTCCCCTTGTCGCTCGCAATCGTCGCTTTCCCGCCCGAATGCAACAGCACCAGCGCGTCCACGGGAAAGAGGGAATGTTTCAGCCATAATTTATCGCCGTCCAACGGATAAGGCGGGGTCATGCCCGTAAACAAAACGCTGTCCGTCATCACGCATTGCCGCAGGTCCTTTGCGCGTTCGAATTGCACGTAATAATCTTCAAAAGCAAGCCCTTCTTCCATGGGGACGAAAAATCCGGGATGTCCGCCCACGCCGAAATGAATGGTTTTGTCGTCGGTGTTTCGCACGGCGGTCGTTACTTGCAAAAAATTATCCTGCAGGGAAAACGTTACTTTATAAGCAAAACGGAACGGATAATACTTGCGCGTCTCTTCGTTGTCCGTATACGAAAAAGACACTTGCGCGCGCCCTTCCTGCTTTGCCTGCAAGGGGACTTTGCGCACCAGTCCGTGCGACGGCATATCATAGGTTTGCCCGCGATAGTCGTATTTCCCCCCGTTCATTCTGCCGATGACGGGGAAAAGGTTATAGGCGCGCCCCGTCCAGTAGGCGGGATCGCCCTGCCAGAGGTATTCGTGTCCGTCCTTTTTTGTCTTTACGGACATGAGCTGTCCGCCCACTTCGTCTATGACGACCTGCAAATATTCGTTTTCGATGGTATACAGCATAACCTGCCTCCCCTTTATTTTTCCAGTTTTCTGATCACGCGGCAAGGATTGCCCGCGCAGAACGTATACGGCGGTATGTCCCTTGTTACGACGCTGCCCGCGCCGACGACCGCGCCGTCGCCGATGGTGACGCCCCCGCACACGATGACGCCCGCCGCAATCCATACGTCGTTACCCACCGTGATCGGTTTTGCATATTCCAAATCATACCAACTGCCGTCCGCCCGTTGACGCGCCCGACGCTTTTCGGCGTTCATCTCGTGCATGGGTGCGGCAAAGGTAACGTTCGGCCCGATGTAAACATCCTGCCCGATTGTAACGGGCGCGACGTCCAGAACCGTGAGATTGAAATTGGCGAAAAACCTGTCTCCGACGGACGTATTGAACCCGTAATCAAACCGCACGGGCGGGCAGACCAAAACGCCTTCGCCGCACTTGCCGAACATTTCTTTCAAAAGCGCCGCCCGCTTTTCGGTCTCCTCTTCACGGGTAAGATTGTACTCGTAAAACAAATCGCGGATCCGCCGCCGCGCTTCTTCCAGTTCGGGGTCGGCCGCGTCGTAGAGTTCCCCCGCAATCATTTTTTCTTTCTCGGCCATGCGAAAAATCTCCTTGCTTTCAATATAATAAAAAAGTTTCTTTCCGAACCTTTTTGGGCACGGAAGGGACAATTTTCCTCTCCCAAAAAACTTCCGCCCCTTCAAAGATCCGAATAATTGACAACGATGCAATGTTCGATCGCTTCGCCGCCCTCGGCGGCAAAATCGGACAAAAAAGCGAGTTTTACGCCGCGTTCCGCGGCGAGCCGCCTTATCTCTTCATCCGGACGATCGGTGTTTAGTTTGACCAGAAAATGAACGCCCGCTTCCTCTTCGGAGATTTCAAGAGGATAGCCTCCGTCCAAAAACAAGCGGATCGCCTCATCCCGCTTTTTGCGATAAATATTGCGCATACGGCTTAAATGCCGCTCGAAATGTCCTTCCGCGATAAACTTCGCCAACGTCAGCTGTTCGAATACGGGTACGGTACAAGAATAGAACCCCAGCTCTCCGCGAAACTTTTTCATCAGTCTTTCGGGCAGAACCATATACCCGATGCGCATGGACGGCGCAAGCGTGCGGGAGAAGGTATTGACATAGACGACGCGCCCCGCGGTGTCCAAAGCCTGCATGGGCTGAATGGGTTTGCCCGCCAAACGAAATTCGCTGTCGTAATCGTCCTCGATGACAAATCCCCCTTTCCGCGCCGCCCACGAAAGCAATTCGCTGCGCCGCGTAAACCCCGTTACAATGCCCGTGGGATAGTGATGCGAAGGAGAAACGTGCAGGACGGTCGCCGCCGTATTTTCCAACAGTTCGGGGCGCACCCCCTGTTTATCCAGCCGCACAGGCACCACCTGCGCGCCGTTGGCGCGATAGACCTGCGCGATTTTACGGTAAGACGGGTCCTCGACGGCGTATGTCCTGTCTCGACCCAGAAGCTGTACGACCAGCCCGTACAGATATTCCGTCCCCGCGCCGACGACGATGCGCTCGGGCGGCGCGACGATACCCCGACTGCGCAAGAGATATTCGCTGATGGCCCGCCTGAGCGCAACTTCTCCGTTGAAGGGGGAAGCGCGCAACAACTCCTCCCCGCCGAAACAGAGCGTTTCGCGCATCAGCCGCGACCAGACGGAAAAAGGAAAATATTTCGGATCGATGCGGTTGGAGGCAAAATCATACTTCCATTTTTTATCTTTGTTTCCGTCCGTCTCCGTCGAAAAGGCATTCCGCTCCGCGTCAGACGGCGGCGATTGAAATATAGCGGGCGGCGCGGGAAGATCTTCGGCGGGACAGACGTAATACCCGCTCCGCGGGCGGGCGGCGACATACCCTTCCGATTCGAGCTGCGCATAGGCGTTCTCGACGGTGATGACGCTGACGGCAAGATGCTCGGCGATCGCGCGTTTGGACGGCAGGCGCTCGCCGCTTTTGAGCCGCCCCGCCAATATGTCCGCCTTAATGCAGCGGTACAGATAATCGTAACGGGGAATTTTGCCCCGTTTTTCCATATCGTAAGTCAGCATGATCTTTTCCCGTCAATCAAAAACCAAAAAATTTTTCCGCCGAAAGGACGATGCCGAACACCCAAAAGCAAACAATCATGTCCCGTCAAGGCGCAATGCAAGAAAGCCTCGTCTCAGCACAAAAATCAGCGCAAGGAACGCAGATATTCCACCACGGAATGCGCGGCAACGTTGCCTTCGCCCGCCGCCTTGGCGTACTGATAGGGTCTGCCCGTGCAGTCCCCCGCGGCGAACAGTCCCTTGATGTTGGTGCTCATGTCCCGCGCGACGGCGACATGTTCTGCTTCGGTCTTCAATCCGCCGACAAGCACAGCGGGCGGCGCGGCGCTCTTCAGAAAGAAAATGCCGTCCACCGCAAGTTCCCGATCTTTGAAAAGAAGTTTTTCCACCCTTTTCTTTCCTTCAATTTTCAAAGGCATGCCTCCGACCATTTCCGCATTCGGCGCGGAAAAAGCGGGGTCTTTATAGAGGGGGATATAGTACACTTTTTCCGCCAAGGAGGCCAGATAGTCCGCCTCGCCCTCCTTTTCCTTGGACGTGCAGACGACGGCGATGGTCTTGCCCTTGTATAAAAATCCGTCGCAAGTGGCGCAATAACTGACCCCGCGGCCAAGAAACTCCTCTTCGCCCGCGACGCTCTTCACGGACTCCACGCCCGTGGCGAGAATGACTGAAAGGCTTTCAAAAGTATTCTTTTCGGTGGAGACTGCAAAATATCCGCCCATCGCATAGATCCCCGTCGCCGTTTCGGAAACGATCGACAGCCCCGCCTCTTCCGCCTGCACCCGGAGAAGCGCACCGAAATCTTCGCCCGAAACGGACGAGATCCCCGGATAATTCTTGATCTTTTCGGCTTTTCGGATTTTTTCGGACAGGAGCGGCGTGCCGAGCCACAGAATTTTGAGGTTATGCAGTCGCAAGGTCAGCGCGGCGGAAAGCCCTGCCATGCCCGCACCGACGACGATGACGTCGTAACGTTCCTTCTCTTCCATATCTTATCTCCTTTTCCCTCTTATTTTGAGACATGCCCTCTTTTTTTATCACTTATCGGTCAAAACTCTACTGTAAGAATTTGAGCGAATAGACGGCAGAAACGGCGGCCGACCGCCCTTTGAGTTTCCTGCCCTTGGCGGAAGAAATTTCGATGGAGACGTCCTCCGTGTCCCAGGAGACCATACCCCCTTCGGGATCGGCAACGGCGAGGAAATAGGGCGTGGTGACGTAATCGGCATAGATGATCTCGTCGTCCTTTTCGGTAAAGGTTGCAATGCGGCAACCCTTGCGGTAGCGCGGGGAAGGATCGATCTGACAGGAGATGACCCGTTTGAACCGTCCGCACTTGGTGGCGAGAATGATTTCGCCTTCGCCGTTGATTTGTTTTGCAAAGACCGTCCGATCGCCTTCGGCGAGCATGATGCCCTTCACGCCGCCCGAAATTCTGCCCTGCACGGGAATATCGTTCATCTGCGCATTGAGACAGTTGCCGAATTTAGTAACGAAAAATACCGTTTCGCCCTCTTCGTCGCCGAGATATTTTTCCACCGTCAGCACGCGGTCGCCTTCGTTGAGCCGTATCGCCTGATAGACGGGCTTATTGAGCGTATACTCCTCCCGCGCGGTGCGTTTGAGCATGCCGCCCGCAGTGATGAAGAGCAGGTCGCCCGCAAGGTCGCCGCCCTCCTCGACGAACCCGACGGCGCGTTCGTCCTCTTCCGCCTCGTCGTAAAAATCGTGCAGGCGGAAGCCTTTGTCGGACAGTTTGCAATTGGCCTCTTCCATATTGAGTTTATAACAATTACCGCGATCGGAGAACGCCAGTACCACTTTATCGGAAAGAACGGGCAGATTGAAAGCGATGATGTTGTTTGCCGTGGTCTTGTTGTTGACGCCCTTGTAGGAGAGATTATAATTCTTTTCTCCGACATATTTGACGGAGCCATCCGCCATGGCGCAGAGCACGCCGGGCGTGGCGGGAGGTTTTTCGTCCTTGCGGACGAGTTTGATATCCTTTTCATCGGCAACCAGTTCGCTGCGGCGGGGGCGGCGGTATTTTTTGGCGATCTCGCCCAGTTCCTCCTTGACCACTTTGAATTGCAAACGGGTACTGCCCACGATTTTCGTCAATTTATCGATGAGAATTTTCAGCTGTTCCAGTTCCTGTTCGAGCTTATAAATTTCCAGCTTGGTCAGACGGGCCAGACGCAAATCCAAGATGGCCTGCGCCTGCCGTTCGGACAGGTCGAAACGGTCGCGGAGCTTCTGCCGCGCGTCTGCCGTGCTCTCCGACTTCTTGATGATGGCGACCACCTCATCGATGTTGCGCACCGCAATGATGAGCCCCTCCAGAATATGGCAACGCTCTTTGGCCTGCGCCAGATCATACTTGGAGCGACGGAGAATGACCTCCCGCTGGTATTCCGCATAATATCGTATGATCTGCATCAGCCCGAGTTGCTGGGGCTTGCCGTCGGCGATGGCGACCATGTTGATGCCGAAAGTAACTTCCAGGTCAGTATTTTTACGCAGGAAAGCGAGCAAAGCGTCGATATCGGTATCCCCTTTGACCTTGATGACGGCGCGCATACCCGCACGGTCGGATTCGTCCGTGATGTCCAAAACCTGTTCCATGACGGGATGCTTCTTGTCCGATCGGAGATCGGCGATCTTGCGCAACAGGGTGGCCTTGTTGACCTGATAGGGAATTTCCGTAATGACGATGAGTTTCTTATCCCCGTCCGCTTCAACGTGCATACGGGCGCGGATAGTGATGCGCCCCTTGCCTGTCTTATAAGCCTGATGCAGCTCCCCCGCAATGATGTATCCCCCCGTCGGGAAATCGGGCGCGGGAATAAATTTCATCATCTGTTCGAGTTTGATCTTGGGATCGTCGATATAGGCGATGACCCCGTCGATAACCTCGCCGAGGTTGTGGGTGGGAATGTTGGTGGCGAGCCCGACGGCAATGCCGTATGCGCCGTTGACGAGCAGATTGGGGATGCGGCCGGGCAACAGGGACGGTTCCTTCAAGGAATCGTCGAAATTGGGTTGCCAGGGCACCGTGTCCTTGTCGAGATCGCGCAACATTTCGAGCGCGATGGGCGTCATGCGCGCTTCGGTGTAACGCATGGCGGCGGCGGAATCGCCGTCCACCGATCCGAAGTTGCCGTGTCCGTCCACGAGCGTTTCGCCCATATTGAAATCCTGCGCCAGACGCACCATGGCGTCATACACCGAACTGTCGCCGTGCGGATGATATTTACCCATGCAATCGCCGACGATGCGCGCGCACTTCTTGTGCGGTTTATCGGGCGTCAGACCCATTTCGTTCATGGTGTAGAGAATACGCCTCTGCACGGGTTTCAGCCCGTCCTCCACGCGCGGGAGCGCGCGGTCGAGAATGACATATTCCGCATAGGGAAGCATGGAATTGTGCAGGACGTCCTCCAGCGTCGAGATGATGAGTTCGCCCTTCGGCTCTTCGGTTGCCGCGTTCTGTTTCTTACTCATCGGCTACGCCCTCCTGTCCCTTTTTTGCAGGCATTCTGTCCATGAACGTGTCTACTTTATTGAAATTCGCATACTGTGCGAGGAATTGTTTGCGCCCTTCCACTTTATCTCCCATCAGAGAAGAAATCATACGTTCCGCCTCCCGCGCGTTCTCGATGGTTACCTGCGTCAGGTTGCGGGTCACGGGATTCATGGTCGTTTCCCAAAGTTGCTCGGCGCTCATTTCCCCGAGGCCCTTATAGCGCTGGATCTGATAACCCCTGCCGACGATTTTGATCTTTTCTTCCAACTCCGCATCGTCGTAAGCGTATTCCTCCACATTGTTCTTATACACTTTATAGAGCGGCGGCATACCGATGTAGACATACCCGCCCTTGACGAGGTCGGCCATATACCGATAGAAAAAGGTCAGCAGGATACAGCGGATATGATAACCGTCGGGGTCGGCGTCCGAAAGAATGATGACCTTATGATAATTGATTTTTTCCACGTTGAAATCCCCGCCCATGCCGCCGCCGATGGCGGAAATCATGGTACGGATTTCTTCGTTCTGCAAGATCTGATCGAGCCGTTTCTTTTCGACGTTGAGCGGCTTGCCGCGCAGGGGCAGAATGGACTGCGTCTGCCTGACGCGCGCCTGTTTTGCCGTGCCGCCCGCCGAATCGCCTTCGACGATGAAGAGCTCGTTGAGCTCGGGTTTTTTCCCCGAACAGGCGGCGAGTTTGCCGACCAGAGTCAGGTTGTCGATGCTGTTTTTTGCACGGGCATTGTCCTTCGCCTGCCGCGCCGCCTGCCGCACTTTGGCCGCGCCTTGCGCTTTTTTGACGATGTCCTCGAACGTCTTGCCCTTGCTCGCCGCGGCGAGCTGTTCCAACCCTTCGATGACCGTGCTTTCCACGGGCGAACGGGCTTCGGGATTGCCGAGTTTGGTCTTGGTCTGTCCCTCGAACTGCACGTTCTTCATTTTGACGGAGAGTACGGCGGTCAAGCCTTCTCGGAAGTCCTCACCCTGCAGGTTCGGTTCCTTTTCCTTGAGCAGTTTATGCGAACGGGCATAGTCGTTGAGCGCGCGGGTAAGGCCCGAACGGAAACCCTGTTCATGGTATCCCCCTTCGGGCGTGGGAATATTGTTCACGAAGGAGAAAACGCTTTCTGTGAATTCGGTGGTATGCTGAATGGCAAATTCCACCACGATGTTGTCCTTGACTGCCCTGTAATAAAGCGGCGGCTTATAGAGCGTGGCCTTGCCCTCGTTCATGCAGGCGGCAAAATCGCTCAGTCCGCCGTCGTATTTGAATACCTGCGTATACGGCGTCGCGGCGGCAATCAGATCGGGCTGATCGTCCGTGTTCTCCCCCATCATTTCCGCCTGTGTATGCCTTTCGTCGATGAGCGTGATCTGCAATCCCTTGTTGAGGAAAGCCAGCTCCTGCAGACGGCTCTCCACCGCGGAGAGATCGAACTCCGTTTCGGAGAACACCTTTCCGTCCGGTTTGAAGCGGACGAACGTCCCCCGCTTCTTGGTCTTTTCGCCCGTATTGACAAGAGGCGCGACGGGAATGCCGCATTCGTATTTTTTCTTTTGTTTGTCGTAATAGGAAGTGAAACGGATCTTATAGACCGTCTTTTTGTAGACCTCTACCTCCAGCCACTCGGAGAGGGCGTTGGTGACCGATGCGCCCACGCCGTGCAGACCGCCCGAAAAAGAATAGTTGTGCTCATCGAATTTACCGCCGGCGTGCAGTTGGGTGAACACGACCTCCACGCCCGAAACCTTGGTCTTGGGATGGATGTCCGTGGGAATTCCTCTGCCGTTGTCCTCGACGGAAGCGCTGCCGTCTTTGTAGAGTTTCACCTCTATTTTATCGGCAAAACCGTTCGCCGCCTCGTCGATGGCGTTATCGACGATTTCCCAAAGGATATGATGCAGTCCCTTGGGCCCCGTGGAGCCGATGTACATGCCCGGACGGAGCCGGACGGCGTCCAGTCCTTCCAGAATTTTAATGTCCCGGGCATTATAGTTTTCCGTTTCGATGTTTTTGTTTTCCTTGTTTTCTGCCATAGTGCCTCTCACCGTAAAAATCAGCGTTTTTAATATGTAATCCCTGTGCAACGCGCCGCAAGCGATACATTTAGCGTTATAATCTTATCTATTATACCATATGTTGCGTTTTTATTCAAGGGTTTGCCGCAAAAAAAGGGACTTTTTTCGCCCCTTTCCGTCAATTTTTTTCATAATTTTCACAAGTCCCGCCCCGCGGCGGCAAGGACTTCGGCATAACTTGCGGCGATAAAGGTGGGCGCTACCCCCGCGGGAAGGGGTTTATTCTCGGGATTGAACCACACCGCATCCAGCCCCGCGGCGGCGGCAAGCGCCATATCCGACGTCAGGCTGTCGCCGATGAGAAGGGTCTTTTCTTTGTCAAAATCGGGAATGCGTGCCGCAACGTATTCATAAAACCTGATTGCGGGCTTATACGCCCCCGCCTCCTCGGAGATGAAGACGCCCGAAAGATACTTTTCAAATCCCGACTTTGCAAACCGCCCTTTCTGAATGAATGCCGCGCCGTTGGTGACGATATACACCCGTCCCATGCCCGAAAGGGCGGACAAAAATCCCTCCGCGCCGTCAATAGATACGCACTCTTTCGAAAGCGCGGAAACGTATGCGCGGTTGAGCGCCGCCGCGTTGTCCGCCCGCTCCCCGACGCGTTCGAGAAAGAGGACGAATCGGTTTGCAAACAAATCGGCGCGGGTGATTTCTCCCCGTTCAAGCAGCTTCCACTGCGCGTTGTTGATTTCCAGATATTGCAGATGATACCCTTCGCGATAGACAAAGCCGCAACTTTCCATCGCACGGCGCAAGGCGTTGCGGCAACACGCCGTGAAATCGAACAGCGTATCGTCTGCATCGACCAAAAAAATCGAATATTTTTTCATCGGATTTCCTCTTTTGTCTTCTTCGGTTTTCTTCCCCGTTTCTTTCCCGTTCCCTCTTTTGCGGGAAGGTTTTTTTTCGCCTTTCTGCCCGCAGATTTTTCCGCCGGCGAGGAGTTTTCTTTTTCCACTTTGTTTTTTTGGGGGTTGTCTTTTTTTCCGCCGTTTTCCCCTTCGACAACGGCCAAAAAATCGAGCGCGCGGGTAAAAGCGATGTACCGCTCGTTCTCGGACATGCCCCTATCGTAAACGGCGACGCCCGCAAATTCCAGCCCCTTGCTTTCATAGACGGACAGCAGGTTGATCTTCTTTTTGGAGAGCGTTCCCGTTTCCGAAAGCACGTTATAAGTACTTCTCTTGAGCATGGGTATCTCCCGTTCGGCGGCGATCACCGCGCGGATCCCCTTCACGTCTTTGAGAAACCCGCCGATGTCCCGCACGGAAATGCGTGCAACGGGCGCGCCGTCGAAGCCGATGGCGCGCATATCCGCGTCGATGTACCCGCTCACGAATTCCACGATCTGATTGGTGTTGCGGTAGTTCTGATCGAGCCGATAGACGGGCGCATCGGGCAACGCGTCCGCCCAGTCGACAACGCCCCGCCAGGGCGTGATGTTTTGTTTGAGGTCGCCGTAGACGTTGAACGCCGCGCCCTTGTTGATGCGGCGCAAAAGACGGTATTCGCACGGGGAGATGTCCTGCCCCTCGTCAACAAATACCAAAGAAAAATGCGGGAATAAGTCCTGCCCCAATCGATCGAGCACGCAAAGGAGTGCGTATACGTCGCTTGCGTACAGCCCCTTTTCGGTCATGCCGTATCGGATTTTGACGTTCTTGATCGTGCGGTGATAGAAATATCTGACCAGTTCGAGCGTATCCGAACACTTCCCGATGTCGACGAGGTTCTTCTCCCCCTGCAACACACGGAAAAACTCGGCGAACGCACCGCAATGCTCTCCGATCGCCCGGACGTCCTCTTCCACCGCACGGCTTTCATCCCTGAGGGTCTCCCTTGCGCGGATGCGGTCGGCATAGACATATTCCTCTTTTCCGCCCACGCGCACGCGGTAACGCTGCAACTCCCTGATCTCCTTGTCGAGATCGGATCTCAAGCCCTCGATGGCGACCAGGGATTCCGCGACGATTTCCTCATAGTGTCGCGCGACGTGCGCCGCACTGCGATAGAACAGGGACAGCTGGCGGTAAAAATATGCCTGCGACTTTTTCACCCCTTCTTCCACGCCCATGCGAAGAAAGTCCTCGATCTGCATGACGTCGTTCATGAAATCGCGGAAGGGACGGGTGTAACGGGGATTGCCCTCGGCGTCTTCCTTGATCTCCCCCAGAACGGTACGGCGCAAACGCAAGGACGCGTTCTTGATACGCGTGTATGCCTCGGTCTGTTCGCGGCAGTCGGAGAGAATGCGCGCGGCAAAATCGCGGCACTCGTCGGACGCAAACAACCCGTAAATCCCGTCATACGTCTTTTCCAGTACCTTTTGCACGGCGGCGGGAAAATCCTCGGAATAGATATATGCAAGATATTCGGCATTCTCCTTCGCGCCGTTGAGGCGGTCGGCAATATCCACCCCCGCCGCCGCAAGCACCTGCAAAAAATAATCCTGCAAGGTGACGGTGCGCACCTTTTCGAGTTCGAGCACCTGGGCGAGTTCGTCGATAAACGAATTGAAGGAGCGACTGGGCGTGATGACCAGCACGTCCCGCGGGCTGAGTTCTTCGTTGTTGTACATGAGATAACTCAGCCGATGCAAAAGCACCATGGTTTTGCCGCTGCCCGCGCACCCCTGCAAGACAAAATTTTCCCGTTCGGGACGGGTGATGAGGTCGAATTGCTTCTCCTGTATGGTCTCGATGATGTCCCGCACGCTCTCCTCGTTCTTGCGCGCGCGGATGATCTCCCGCAAGTAGGGATCGAGTATGATCTCCTGATCCCGCCCGCCGATCTCCTCTTTGGTCAGATGATCGCGCACGGAGAGATATTCGTTGCAGAAACTCTCCACCTTGCCCGCGTGCGTGCGGATCGCACGGCGCAACACGACCGTGTAATCGTATTCGTTGATGGAAAAACACCGCAAGCTCTTCTGATAATACCGCCGCGCGAGCGGGGCGCGCCAGTCGACCACGCCGAGATTGAGGTCGCCCTTTTTGCCGATGTAATAGGCGTTGTACCCTTCCTTATCGTCCTCGGCGTCCATGCGCGCGAAATAGGGCTCGTCGAAAAAGTGCTTATATCCGTCCATTTCGGCATAGGCCGCGGCAACGGCGGCGTTGAGCGCGAGAGTGCGGGCATAGGCCTCCGCCGAATGATCGTCGCCGCCGCGGATGGCGGCAAGCTCTTCCTGCGCCGCGCGCACCTTTTCCCGTTCCCTGTCGAGATACAGCTTTCGGAGCATGACCAAAAGAGCGCGGATATGCCTGTCTTCTCTCTCCTTCTGTTTCTCGTCGTCCAATAAATCGAGATACCACTCTTTGTCCGCCACGCGGAAAGACGCGATTTCTTTTTTCAGTTGTTGAAGCGCATCTGTCTTTTTCATGGTTATAGCCTATCATACCATACTCCGAGCAAAAATGGAATACTTTTCCCGAAAATTTTTTTGATTAAATTTTTAACCGTTTGGAATATTTCCGTTTTTCCCTCTTTTTCCCGCTTTCGGCGATATACAAATGAACGGACAAAAGGAAGTATCCATGCCCGTAAAAATCCCCCCGCAGACAATCGCCCGCGGAGGGATTTTTATTTTTTTGTCCGGAGACTCAAAAAGACGGATAATATTTTACGCCTTCCCGCGCTTGCAGAGAAATTTCTTCCAACTCCTCTTCGCTCACGTGTGCAGCGTAAGCAATCTGTAAAGACAAACACTCCTTGTCGCTCGTATACACGAAAATACGATACTGCTCGTTCGGAAAAACGCAGATTTCCCGCCCCCCTGCAACAAGGGACACTTCTCCCTTTGCCGCGACGCCCAAACGCAGACCGATGTAATCCTCCCGCACACAGAACACAAGACTTCCGTCCGCACATGTGTACAACTGATCCACAATGGAGATATGCACCACCCTATCCTCTTCCGCCTCCGGGTAAAAGGCATGCAAATAGTCCGTTCGTACGGCCTTCGTCTGCTCTTCGGTCATATCCGATACATAGCTTTGTCCGATGTCATAGCCGTATTCCCGATATGCCTTCTCTTTCAGTTCCCGCTCGACCAGAGCGATCTCCCCAAGCTCGTCGCGGTCGATGCGCCCCGCCTCATAAGCGTCTTTCAACAGCGTCAGAGCCTTCCCGCTTGCGCCTGTGTCTTCGTAAACATACACCCCATACGGCATGCTGTAATCGCGGACGACGAGAACCTCGTCAATGATCAGATTGTGAAGCGCACAGTCCCAACCGACATTTTTATCCGCCCGATCCACAATCCCCACGACAATATCGTCGTCGAAAGTACCGTAATACTGCGAAACGGATAACCCGCTTTTATCATACTTCCACTCCGCAAAGAGTTCGTCGCCGTAAAATTGCTCGAAACAGGCGTCGCGGATTTCGATGACCTTTTCACGCGGCAAATCCCCCAACGCCGTTATATGCTGATCGGCATCGGAATCGTCGCAACCTGTCAGACAGGGCAAAAACATTGCCGCCATGCACACCGACAACAAAATCAAAAATTTTCTGATTTTTCTCATCGCACACCTCCTTTTTTTTCGTATATACATTGTACTCCGAGCGAGAAAGGAAAACAATACCCGTTCGGTCGGATTTTTCTTTTTCGCCCGACCGTTCGGTCGGATACAAAAAAGAACCGTCCGTTTCATCGGACGATTCACTGAAAAATTCAATCACTGGTTCGCCTGCGGATTGGTGTCGGCAGACGAGGATAAGCGTTGCGGGTTGTCCGCCCCGCCGCACGACGCGCACGGCACGCACTTCACCTACGGATTGGCGGCGGCAGAAGAAAGATAGGCAATGACGCCGCGATAGATGGCGTCGGCGAGTTTTTCCCGATATTCCTCCGTCAGAAGGAGCGCTTCATCCTCCGGACTGGACAAAAAACCGCATTCACAGATGACCGATGTGTAATCTGTACAATTGAGCATATAATAATCTCCGACGAGGGGCGTGCTCTCTTTTACGCATTCGGGCATATCGTTGAGCTCGGCCTGGATGTTGTTCGCCAGCGTCTGTCCCTCGATGCTGTCGGCGCGGTAAAACAATTGCGCGCCGCGGCGGGAGGAACGGGGATAAGCGTTCTGATGCACGGATACCATCACCGCGGGGGACGCTTTCTGAATGATCTCCTTGCGCTTTTGCATATCCCGCTTTTTGAACCCTTTGACGGCCAATCCGTACAGCCCCGCATCGGTCTTGCGCGTGAGCACGACATTGATGCCCGCCTGTTCCAGCCTGACCTGCAATTTTTTGACGATGGCAAGATTGATTTCGCTCTCCTTCACGCCGGTATTCACGCCCGTGACGCCGCCGTCGATGCCGCCGTGCCCCGCGTCGAGTACCACGGTGATGTTCTGCGTGTCCACCGCCGTCTGCACGAGCACGGACAGGCAGACGGAGAGTGTGAACAGAAAACAAACCGCCAAAGCGCCCGCCAGAAAGATGGATTTTGCCGTACTTTTACCCGTTCTCATGGGACTAATATATTCCCCGATGCGGACAAATATGCTCCTGCCTTGCATAACGTCCGTCCGCTTTGCCCGATTTGTCCAGCCGCAATGTTGTTGAGAAGCGCGATCGCGTCCCTCCGCTTTTTTCTCCCCATTATATCCGTTTTCTTTCTTCAGCCTTTCGTTTTTTCAAAAAAGTTTCCGAAAAAATATTCTTCCCCGAAAAGACGAAAATCCCCCGCGGCGCAATGCGCCGCGGGGGCCCCTTTACTTTGAATTGACGCACCGATTCCGTCGGCGAGACGTCGACACTGCACCGATACGGCAACCGCCTTTCATGCGGCTCTCAACGCGCAACCCGTCAACGGGTATCCCGACCTGCACCGTTACGTCATCGGCGGAACGGCACCGTCAGCACGCCTTGAAGTTATAGACCGGACGGACGATTTCTTCCGCTTCGACGGTACCCCCGATCGCATCCAGAATGCGGCGGGCGGGTTTATACGCCATGGGACATTCGTCCAGAGACCCGATCTCGGCGGTCGTGGTGTAGATACCCGACATTTCGCGTTGAAATTCTTCGACCGTGTAAAGATGTCTTGCCTCAACGCGACTGCAGGCGCGCCCCGCGCCGTGCGGCGCGGAAAAATTCCATGCGGGATTGCCCTTCCCGCGGCCGAGAACGGCGCCGTCGCGCATATTGAGGGGAATGATCACCCTTTCGCCCGCCCGCGCGGAAATCGCACCTTTGCGCAAGATCCCGTGTTCGGTGTCGATGTAGTTATGCACGCACGAAAAACGATCCCGGATATGCAGTCCGAGCGCGGCGCATATCCTTTCGGCCATCACGCGGCGGTTACGCTCCGCATAGGCCTGCACGATCCCGACGTCATGGACGTATTGCCGAAATCGCTCGCCGCGCAAGACGGCATTTTCCCGCGTGACGTGCAATTTGCTCCTGTTCTCCCGCCGCACGGCGCGGCAGGCATATTCCTCCCCGTCGTACGCCCATTCACCGCAACAGGAGCGGTCTTTGCGCCCCGTCTGCCGCCGCTCCGCCCGACAGGCTTCGCGGAAGGCAAGCTCGCGGTAATACACGGCCACGTCGCTACCCAGCCGCCGCGAGCCGGAATGGATGAGCAGCAACAAACTTCCGTCCGCCGCACGGTCCATTTCAATGAAATGGTTGCCGCCGCCCAGCGAACCGAGACTGCGCAGAGCGTGTTCCCGATCGATGACCCCGCCGCAATGCAGTGCCGAAAAATCAAACGGACCGCCGACGGGCACCGCGTGTATTTTTGCCCCGCAGGGGATCAGATCGTGAACGGCGCGATCCAGAGCGGGCAGATCGACCTGCTTTTCCTCCAAAAAAACGACTTCGACGCCGCAACCGATGTCGACGCCCAAGAGGGCGGGCAGGATGCGGCCGTTCAACGTCATCGTCGTACCGACGACAGCATTTTTACCGGCGTGCACGTCGGGCATGATGCGGATCTTTGCGTCCGCAAACGCCTCTTCCCGGAGCAGTGCCGCCAATTGCGTCTTTGCTTCTTTGTCAATCTTTTCCGCGAATATGATCGCGGAGTTTCTCTTTCCTTTTAATTCGATCATTATATCTCCGATTTATTTTTCCGTTATCTGCTTGTCTTTTCTTGTTTCCCGAAAAATATGGCGCAAACATAATGATCACCCCCTTTGTTTTATCGTTTTTATACTGTTTCAAATTTTTACTCTTTCAAAACCGATTTTTTATGCCCATCGGTCAAAAGCCGTTAAAGTCCGTATAAAAATACGCTCAAAGTTCCACGGTCATGCCATCGTAAGCGGCGGTGACGCCGTATTCCTCCTCAATGGGACGAAGCCGCGCCGTGAGCGGCGCGGAATTGTGCGAAAAATGCGTGATGACGAAACGGGTATTTCCGTCCGCCACTCCGTCCGCTTTTAATCGCCGCATGACGGCGGCGTTCTCCTCTATTCCCATGTGCCGACCGCTCGTCGAGGAGTGCGTGTCGACCAACGTACAGTCCAGACTGACCAGCCGTACTTTCTTCCCCGATTCTTTCAGATATGCAAACACGGATGCGGGGGGCATGCCCGTATCGTGCAGGTGCAGATATGCCTTGTTTCCCCGTTCGACGAGGAACAAAAGCGCATCCTCGTTTTTAGAATGGACGGCGGGCAACGCCGTAACGCAATATTCTCCCGCGCGTACGACGGAAAAAGGCTTGATCTCGGTCATGGTTATGCTCTCTCTGACGTCCGAGCGCATTTCGCGGCGGGTACATTCGGCAAAGACTTTCCCCACTTCCGCATTGCCATAGATATGCAATCTTTCCGCCGTCATCGCGGCGACATATTTATACCCGCGCAATATGAAGTCGTGCGCATAGAAATGATCCATGTGCGAATGGGTGACGAAGAGATGTTCCACCGCCGAGAGATCGACGCCGAGATGCAGACCGTGATAAAATGCATCGGGCGGAAAATCGATGCAAAGTTTTCCGTCGATGAGCACCTGTGTGCGGGAACGCAGTTCCCTGCCGCCCGAGGCCCGTGCGGCAAGACAGGTGGGACAATTGCAGAACAGTGCGGGAACGCCTTCCGCCGCACCCGTCCCGAGATAAGTGATTTTCATGTGTTTTTCCTCCGTCTGTTTTGACGTTATTGCGGGATTTTCAAGGGGCATTGTCCCTTGAACGGGGTTCACCAAGGGGCGGAGCCCCTTGGGACGAAGAGTACTTTAACGCGGGAACTCCGTTCCCGCACCCTTGGCAAAGGGACATCGTCCCTTTGCAATCCCATATCGGACTCAGGAAAATTCCAGAAGGATGGTAACGGGGCCCTCGTTGGTCTGTTCGATGTGCATATCCGCGCCGAACACGCCCGTTTTGACGGTCAGGCCGTACCCGCGCAACAGTTCCGCCGTGCGTTCATAGAGCCGATCGGCGGCGACGGGTTCTTCCGCCTCGGTGAAAGACGGGCGGTTGCCGTGACGGCAATCGCCGTACAGTGTGAACTGCGAGACGAGCAAAATCTCCCCGCCGATGTCGCCGACCGACAGATTCATCTTGCCTGCCGCGTCCGAAAATATGCGAAGCCCGGCAATCTTCTTTGCCGTCTTTTGCGCCTGTTCTTCCCCGTCGCCCTTGCCCACGCCGAGATAGACCGTCAGTCCGTGGGGAATTTCGGCGACCGTCTTGCCGTCCACCGTCAGTTTTGTCGCGCCGACGCGCTGTACAACCGCACGCATTTTCCGATGCCTCCTTTGAGATTATATTACAACCTTTTGACTTTTGTTATCCCTTTTTATGTCCCTGAGCCTTATGTCCGCATTAAAAAGTTGAAAAGCACGACGAACCCGCCGTGCTTTTGAATCGGAACGAAAAAAGGTCGCTTATACGCGGCTCATGTATTCGCCGCTGCGGGTATCGATGCGGATGGTTTCGCCTTCGTTGACGAACATGGGCACCTGCAATTCGTAACCCGTCTCCACCTTGGCTTTCTTCATGGCGTTGGTCGCGGTGTTGCCCTTGACGCCCGGATCGGCCTCGATGACTTTGAGCTCGACAAAGTTTTCGGGCTCGACCGAGAAGGCTTTACCGTACAAAAAGCGTACCGTAACCACGTCGTTTTCCTTGATGAAGTTCAAAGCGTCTTCGCACTGATCCTTGGTCAGCTCGATGGTGTTGAACTCGTCGTCCATAAACACGTAAAATTCGCTGCCGTCGAAATAGGAATAGGTCATTTTCTTGGTTTCGACGTCCACCGTTTCCAGTTTTGCGGTGGGGTTGAAGGTTTCGTTGGAGAGGACCTGTCCCGTCACCACGTTTTTGAGCGTGGTGCGCACGAACGCCGCGCCCTTGCCGGGTTTGACGTGCTGGAAGTCCGTCACGGTGTAGACACCGCTCTTATACTCGAACGTCGCACCTTTTCTGATATCGCCTGCTAACATCTGTCCCATAATCAATCGTCTCCTTAGAGTTTCTATAATATTATTTTTATTTTTTCAAATAATTATCAGTTTTTTATCCGTCTTATGCATGAACGAGCGCACCGTCCCGCCCTGCAATGCAACCGTATCTTCGATGCGGATGCCGACTTCGCCCGCGAAATATACCCCCGGTTCGTCCGAAAACACCATGCCGTCGGCAAAGACCGTGGAGCTTTTGGGTGAAAGCCGCGGCTCTTCGTGAATGTTCAGTCCAATACCGTGCCCCAAAGAATGGGTGAAATATTTGTCCAATCCGTGTTTTTTAAAATATTCCCGCGCAATGGCGTCCCCTTCCTTGCCCGTCATGCCCGCATGAAATTTTTCCTTGAACAGTTCGTGCGCCCGCAGAACGCGGCCGTACAGTTCTTTGAATGTTTCATGCTTTTGATCGTCGCCGAACAGAAACGTGCGCGTAATGTCCGAACAGTACCCTTCCTTCCTGCACCCGAAATCGATGAGTATCTCATCGCCAAAACGCAACCGAGTATCCCCCGTTTCGTGATGCGGGACGGAAGCGTTCGCACCGAACGCCACGATGGTGTCGAAGGACATCCCCTCCGCGCCGCCGAGGCGCATTTCATATTCCAGCCGCGCCGCGCATTCCCGCTCGGTCATGCCCTCCCGGATCTCGGGGAGCAGTTTTAAAAAACCTTCTTCCGCAATGGCGCAAGCCTTCCCGATCGCCGCAAGTTCCTCTTCCGTCTTGATCGCCATACAGGCGTTAAACGCGGGCATGACGTCCACCAATCGCACGTTCAGCGTTTGCAGTTTCCGGTAATCGGAAAGAGAGGTAAGTTCGAAAGAAATGCCCACGCTCTTGTATTTTTTAAGCAGTTTTGCGGGAGCGTTCTCCTTTGCCATGAGTCGCACGGCAAAACCCTCTTTGCCCGCAAAGAATTTCTCTGCCGCCTCGATGTACCGCGCATCGGTGTACATGGTCACGCCGTCGCGATCGGCGACGACATAGCCGTCCTCGATGGAAAATCCCGTGAGATAGCGTTTGAGATAGCCGCAGACGACATACACCGCTTCGGCTTCCGTCTGCCGCAAAACGCGGGCGGCGGTTGTTTCGGTCATACGTTTTCGCTCCTCTTCTCTATATTGTACCAAAAAAATTTTTATAAGTCAATGCTATTGTAGATATTTTTCATGATTAAAGCGTCGCGGGATTGCGTTCCCGCCGATTCGCTGACGATATAGGGGTGCAGATCGTATTTTTTCAGCGCGACCGCCAGGGGCGCGAACTCGGGACCGTACACCTCATCGTCGAGCGTCAGGTGACAGATCTCCCCTTTCCCGCCGTACTTGATCTTGGAAAAATGCACATGAAACCCGTCCATGCGATCCTTGCCGAGCGCGTCGAGCATATATTCCAGCCGTTCGGCATAGTCCTGCTCGGTCTTCAGAGAACCCTGTTCGCGGGCGTTGACGTGCCCGAAATCGACGCAGGGCGTGAACACCTTGTCGATCTGGCAAAAACGCGTGATCTCTTCGACCGTCCCGATCTGTGCGGTCTTGCCCATGGTTTCGGGACAAAACATCAGGTCTTCCAGATTGTTGAGATAGATGTACTCGCACAGGCGTTTGAGCCGCTCTTCACAGAGCGCGACGGCCGCCTCGCGCTCCATCTTGCCCTGGGCGGCGGGGTGGAACACCAAACGCTTGCCGCCCATGCGTTTTAAGGCGCGCGCACTGTCCAGCACATAGCCGAACGACTTTCTCGCCATCTCTTCATCGGGGTTGGAAAAATTGATAAAGTAGGGGGCATGCACGGAAATTTCGACATTTTCCGCGGCGAATGCCTCGCCGATGGAGACGGCTTTTCCTTCCCCCATATTGACCCCTCTTCCGAAGGAATATTCAAAGCAGTCCAACCCTTTTTCCCGCACGTATTTTGCCGCCTGCTCGGTGTGTTTATACCCCGCGGCATAAAATTCTTCGTCGTTGCCGCTCGGTCCGAATTTGATCATATCTCTTCCTCCGTTTCCTTCCCTTGGTCTTTTACTTCAAAGTCCCCAAATCTCCGAGGATTCTCCTCTCTTCGCGACTTTATTTACCGCGCTTTTATCTCCCGTTCCGCCCGTCCGCAACGCCCTTTTCGGTAAACTCCGCTTTTATTTCGTCCCGTTCCGCGGATCCTGCCGCGGGGTCGGACGGGAAGGCTATTCCCGTGTATCCCCGTCCGGAATGCGGGTATATACCGTCATGCACGTGCCCGTATCCTGCACGAGGATGTCTTTGGGATATGCCGACATCCTGAGCGTGACATAAAAATCGCCCGCCGCGCCGCTGACGTTCAGGATCTGTATGAAATATACCGCCCAGAACCAGGCCCCCTGACAGAAAAGACAGGCAATGAGAAGTACCATGCCCCAGATGACGACGGGCGCGAGCGCGATGATGATATACTGCTTTTTGTCGAAAAACGCATTGCTGCCCGCATAGACAAAGACCGAACGGAACCCGAAATGCGGCCGCACGCGGCTGAACGCATACATGAATATCCCGTGCACCGCCTCGTGCAGGAAAATATACAGGAACGCCCCTCCGAACAACACTGCGAACGGAAGGAGCCAGCCCGCAACGAGATCGTTTGCATCCAACCCGAAATCGAGCGGAACGGCCAGAATGCCGATGACGAACATGCCCGCCGCAAGGGCGAGGCTCAACAGATTAACCGACCAAAAAACCTTTTTATCTTTTT
This sequence comes from uncultured Clostridia bacterium, assembly GCA_944376455.1. Taxonomy (GTDB): domain Bacteria; phylum Bacillota; class Clostridia; order Christensenellales; family Borkfalkiaceae; genus RGIG4074. Next base: position 5,130 of record CALWCO010000008.1, on the reverse strand, counting down.
CCAGATCGATGACGGTCAATTGCCGATACCCGTCCGGCAGAACGGAAAAAGCACTCATTGCAATGCCCTCCTTATGTCTTCGCGCAATTGCGCCGCCAACGCGGCCTGATCGGGAAATTTTCTTATATCGCGCAAATACCCGTCGAAAACGAGATCCACCGTCTTGCCGTACAGGTTGCCTTGAAAGCCTTCAAAATAGGCCTCCGCTTTGCGATACTCCACGCCAAACGTGGGACAGGGGCCGAAATTGGCGATGCCGCGGTATTCTTTCCCGTCCAGCGCGGCGTGTATGGCATACACGCCCTCTTTCAAGGGGAATTTTTCGGGGGGGTAGCTGAAATTAGCCGTCGGGAACCCGTAAGTATGCCCGACGTGCCGCCCCGCTTCCACCGTCCCGCGCAGGAAAAAGGGAAACACGAGCAGTTCGTTCGCCCGCGCGACTTTTCCCGCCGCGAGACATTGCTTGACGAAGGACGTGCCGACTTTTTGCCCGTCCACCTGCAAGATATCCTCTGCCAGCACGGGCAGGCCCGTAAACGTACGCAAAAAATCGGGCGTTCCCGCCGCACCCTTGCCGAAGCGGAAATCCTCGCCGCAGACGAGGGCCCTTACGTTGTAACGGCGCAAAAGGTTTGTCAAAAACGTTTCTCTGTCCGTATCGCGGAATTGCGGCGTGAACGATTCGCTGAAGAAAAAATCTATCCCCGCGCGGGAAAATATTTCCCGCCGCTCGGCCGACGTGAAGAGTTCCCGCCCCTTGCCGCCGAGAATGGTCATGATCCCGACGGGCAGGCCGTACGCCTTGGCGCAATCGAGTAGTTTCTTATGCCCGATGTGCAGTCCGTCGAACCCGCCTAAAAGGAGCACGCAGGGCGAAGCATATTCCGTTGTCTCTAAGCAATTGCTTTCTTTCAGCATAATTTTGTTCTGATCTTTACGCGGCCGCTCTGCACGGCGGCGATGCCGTAAAACGCGCCGCCGTCATAGATCTTGTACAGTCCGTCGGGACGATCGGTCGGACGGGGCATCCCGTTGAAGATGCGCCGATCTTCGACATCGATCGTCGGCAGGTCGACAACGCTGTCCGTCTCGACGATGTGATCCTCCAGATTATCCGCCGTCAGCGCGTCGAGCGGCACCGCATCCTCCAGACGAAAGGCTCCGCTCTGCGTACGCACCAGTTCGGTCATGATTCCGTTCGCGCCGCACGCCGCCGCGATGTCCCGCGCCAGCGAACGGATATACGTCCCCCCGCCGCACTCGACGGCAAAGCGGAAACTGTCTTCGCTCACGCGCTCCGAAAGTTCCACAGAATAGATATTCACCCGCTTGGGCGGCAATTCAAACTCCTTCCCCGCGCGGGCAAGACGATAGCCCCGCACGCCGTTCACGCTCTTCGCGCTGTATCGCGGCGGGACCTGTAATATCTCTCCAACCTGGGCATGGGCGGCCTCTTTTAGGGCTTCTTCGCCGGGAACGAACGGATTGGAAAAATCCAATTTCCCCGTGGAATCGAGCGTGTCGGAGTTTACGCCGAAACGAAAAACGGCAATATACCGCTTTCTCTTTTCGAGCATATACTCAAAGAGCCGCGCGGCATTGCCGATCGCCACGGGCAGAACGCCCGACGCCAGCGGATCGAGCGTGCCCATATGCCCGCAGGGCATGCCTGCGAGTTTTTTGATTTTATTGACGGCGTATCCGCTGGAAACGCCGCTCGGTTTGTTGACGTTGATAAAACCCGTTCTCATCGCGGACTCTTCCCGTAAATTTTTTCGTTAGATCCGATCTTTTTCAAGCAAGTCTGTCCGACTTCTTTCAATCGAGATATTGCGAAACGGTATAGCGCAGTTTGTCGATGACCTCTTCCAATTCTCCGAACATCATGCAACCGCTGGCGAGGATATGCCCGCCGCCGCCAAACACGCCCGCAATCGCGTTGACGTTTGCCTTGCCCTTGGAACGAAGGGAGATTTTGAAACGGCGGAAATTGACTTCCAGAATGGCAACCGCCACTTCCACGCCGTCCACGGAGAGCGGAAAGTCAACAAACCCCTCGGTCGCGCTCTGATCGGCGCCGCACTCGGAAAGCATGGCGCGCGTGATCGAAATCACCGCAAGCTTTCCGTCCAAAAGATAGCGTATTGCAGACATGGTACGCCCGTACAACAGCGCACGCGCCGCACTCTGCCGACGGAAAACGTTATACCCGATGGTATCGACGTCCGCCCCCGCGTCCGCAAGGATCCCCGCCGTGCGGAAGACTTCGCCGTCCACATCGCTGTGCGAAAAATTCCCCGAATCGGTCATCAGGCCGAGCATGAGCGCATCGGCGATCGTCTTATCGATCTCCACACCCAAAAGGCGTATCAAGTCTGTCATATTCTGACAGTTGGCCGCGCAGGGCCGCACATAATTGAATTGCGCGTACGACGTATTGGAAATATGATGGTCGATGTTGAAAGTCAGTTTTTTGCCCTTCGCGCGGGAAAACAGCTCTCCCAATTCCCCGAGGCGCGCTTCGTCGCTGCTGTCCACGGCAATGTAGGCCTGCGCGTCCGCCGCGGCGGGGCATTTTTTAACGTTTTCGATGCCGTGCAGAAAGAAAAATTTATCGGGGATCACGCTGTCGTTGCAGATTTCACAGTGCACCCCGAGGCGCGAAAGCGCCAAAAAGAGTGCGACGCCGCCGCCCAAGGTGTCGCCGTCGGGACGGGTATGCGTGAAAATCACCGCACTGCGGAGCCCTTTCATGGCTTCCGCCATTTTTTGCAGGTTTCCCGGTTTTTGCAGGTTTCCTGCCGCGTCGCTTGTCTTACCGGCCTGTGCCGTGTTTACCGTCTTCACCGCTTTCACCGTTCCGTCCCTTCCCCGTCGTCGGCATCGCCCTCGGCGTCGTTGTCCGCATCGCTCCCCGCGCCATGCGAAAAGACGGGGTCCTTTTCGTGCATTTTAGAAAACAGGGCGTCCATGTGCGCGCCGTATTCCATGGAGTTATCCTCGATGAATTGCAACGACGGCACGGTGCGCATACGCATGACCTGCGCAAGTTCGTGACGGATGAAGCCTGCATTCTCGCGGATGAGGCGGAAAGTCTCCGCGCGGACGGCGTTGTCCGCCGCATAGACGCTGACAAAGACGCGCGCCGTCTTGAGATCGGGCGCAACCGACGCGTTGGTCACCGAAATGAGTCCGCGCAAACCGGGACAATGATTCTTCAGGGAACCGTTCAATATGTCGGAAATCGCCCGCCTGTACTCACTGTCCAGGCGGGACGTTCTGGAAATTTTCATGCTCTTTTTACCTCTTCGATGAGATAACATTCGATGACGTCGCCCACGCGGATCTCATTGAATCCCTCGATGGAGCAACCGCATTCCATGCCCGACGTGACTTCCTTCACTTCGTCTTTGAAATGCTTCAGCTGTTTGACGCCCCCTTCGACGATCATGACGTTGTCGCGGTAGATGCGCAACTTCCCGCCGCGCACCAATTTGCCTTCGGTGACCAAACAACCGGCAACCATGCCCACGCCCGTGATGTTGAAGGTCTGTTTGACCTCGCACTTGCCCATATAGATTTCCTGATATTTGGGTGCGAGCATACCCTTCATCGCCGCTTCCATATCGTCGAGGAGTTCATAGATGATGCGGTACTGCCGCACGTCCACCTTGCTCTTTTCCGCCAAGGCCTTGGCTTTGGCGTCGGGGCGGACGTTGAATCCGATGATGATGGCATTGGCGCTCTCGGCAAGCATGACGTCGCTCTCGCTGATCGCACCGGCCGCGCCGTGAATGACCTTGAGACGCACTTCTTCGTTGGTCAGTTTCTCCAAAGACATTTTAATGGCTTCCACGCTGCCCTGCACGTCGGCTTTGACGATGAGATTGAGCGTCTTGAGTTTGCCTTCTTCCACTTGAGCGAACATATCGTCCAGGCTCACGCGGGACTGCTGTTTGATCATCTCTTCGCGCTGTTTGTTGCGGCGTTCTTCCTGCAAATGTTTCATCAGGCTCTGATCGACGGCAAAGATGGAATCGCCCGCATTGGGCACTTCCTCCAGTCCGAGAATGGATACCGCCATGGACGGACCCGCTTCCTTGACCTGCATGCCCTTATCGTTGAACATGGCACGGATGCGGCCCATGGTCATGCCGGAAATGATGTTGTCTCCCGTATGGAAGGTACCGTTCTGCACGATGACGGACGCCATGGGGCCCTTGCCCTTGTCGAGCTTGGCTTCGATGACGCTGCCGCGGCCGCTGTGGTCGGGGTTGGCGCGCAGTTCCTGCATTTCGGCCACAAGACTGATGGTTTCAAGCAGGTTATCGATGCCCTCGCCCGTCTTGGCGGATACGGGTACCAGGATGGTATCGCCGCCCCACTCTTCGGGCACGAGTTCATGCTCGACCAGACCGTTTTTGACGCGGTTGATGTCGATGTTCGGTTTATCGATCTTATTGATCGCAACGATGATCGGCACTTCGGCGGCTTTGGCGTGATGGATGGCCTCCACCGTCTGGGGCATGATGCCGTCGTCGGCGGCGACGACGAGAACGACGATGTCGGTGATCTTCGCGCCGCGGGCACGCATGGCGGTGAACGCCGCGTGGCCGGGGGTGTCGATGAATGTGATCTGCTTGCCGCTCACGCTGACCGTATAGGCACCGATGCTCTGCGTGATGCCGCCCGCTTCGCCGGCCGTGACGGAAGTCTTTCTGATCTTATCCAAAAGGGAAGTTTTGCCGTGATCGACGTGACCCATGACCGTAACGACAGGGGCACGCGGCACGGTATTTTCGCTTTCGGAGTCTTTGCCGTGCATTTCGATGAGCTCTTCCTCGGCAGTCTTGGCGGGCTTATATTCCAGCTCAATACCCATATCCGCCGCCATTAAGGCCGCGGTCTCATAGTCCACGGACTCGTTCACGCTCTTCATGATGCCTTCCTTGAAGAGGCGTTTGGTGATCTCCACCGCCGTAACGCCGAGTTTTTCGGAGAGCACCTTCAAAGGGATTTCCTGCGTGGTGACGACGGCGTGGTCAATCTTGATGACGTTGATTTCCTTTTTCCTTTCCTTCTTGCCGACACGCGCCTTTCTGTAACCAGTCCTCTCTTCAGCCAAACCAG